>DUQM01000071.1 GCA_012837825.1 Actinomycetota bacterium
AAAGGCTCCCCTGTATGGGAAGCCTCTTTAATATATAATTTCTGGCAAAAGTTTTTAAAATAATATTATATAAACATATCACAATAATATGCTTGTACAGTACTATTCTATTTTGTAGTTTTTACCTGTTTCCATGAACGCTTTGATATTTTCGAGAGGTGTCTCCCGCGGAAGGTCACACCCTGTGCTGAGAACAAAATTTACATACGGATCCATCATTTTCATCAAGGATTTGACTTCTTTTCTTACATCTTCCGGCTTTCCTATGAGCATAGCGCCGGTCGGATTAATATTGCCTATTATTAAAACATCTTTTGTAAGCATCTTGGCTATTTCCACCATGTCGATTCCTACTTCTTTTGAATCAAGGCTGATTCCGTCAACTCCTGAATCTACCATTTCGTTTATAAGATGGTTGGTATTTCCGCATATATGATATATCGTACTTACTCCGGCGAATTTGCAGCTGTCTACTATGTGTTTGACATATCTGGTTGAGAATTCTTTGAATTGCTTGGGGCCAAGCATAACAGCAGTAGGTTCAAGAATGCATATTGCTTCTGCGCCTGCCGATATAAGCATATTTACATATTTATGTATCTTATCCACAGAAAGCTCACATAATCTGGCAAGCTTTTCAGGTTCCATAACCGAACACATGGCCGCTTCATCAGCACCCATAATCAAAGCAGCAAGCGAATAAGGACCTATTACATAAGCACCCTTGAAAATATCTTCATTTATTCCAAGTTTCATAAGTTTGACTGTATTTACATATCCGTTTATCCTGCTGTCAAAACCTATATTTATCTCCCTGATTCTGTCGATATCCTCAGAAACAAATTTATCTTTTGGAACTGTTGCAGACTCTTCTCTTGGAAAAATAGTATATCTTCCGAGTGCATTTGCTTCTACTGAAAGGTCCATAAGCGGGAAAATGAGATCCGGCTCGAACATCTCGGCAAGTTTTTTTATTACTTTGTAATGTTCGCCATAATTCTGCTGAGCTATTTTTATATTGCTGCCGGTTATATCCACACCCGGAAAACCCAGCAGAGGAGCGACGACTCTTCTTTTGTGCTTGTACTTTTCCTGCACTATTTCCATAAGATTTTTCCTTTTCATTTTCACCTCCTTCAGAAAGGTTTTTAAGTTATTATAATTTACATATTTATATATTGAATTTCAAGATATTCCTTTTATTTTGCCAAATAACCTGCTTTTGTCTTAGGTTTCTGAGATAACTGGCTATCTTCCACCAGTCCGATGTCTTTTCAAATCCCCGGTTTAAACATGTCACCGGCATGTTTAAACACTTCCTGGCATATTATTCTTTAAATTCTTAAGTTATGGTCGGGATGGAGGGATTTGGTCTTTCGTCTCACCTTCGGTTCGCTGCAGAGCCGCAGACTCCCTCGCCCTGCTCAGTCCGTCTTTTCAAATCCCCGGTATAAACATGTCACCGACATGTTTAAACACTTCCTGGCATATTATTCTTTAAATTCTTAAGTTATGGTCGGGATGGAGGGATTTGAACCCCCGACCTCAGCGTCCCGAACGCTGCGCGCTAAACCAAGCTGCGCTACATCCCGATTAAGCCAGTCATTACTTTTTCTGCTTCCGAAAAAGTATTTATTTTAAAGAAGTCTTTTTTTATATCCGTTATATTTCTTATTCCTTTAAAAGCCCAGCCAAGAATCTTACGAAACTCCTTAACCGCCTTTTCCTCTCCTATAAAAAGAATTAAAGATTTCAGATATAAAATAAGTATCTTTACTTTTATATCGTTATTTAAAAAATAATCAATATCTTTTTCAAACTTTTTTAGAAAATCAGCAGCATTCTCATCAGACATCTTCTTGTCTGAAAGAATAATCCCCATAAGAATTATTGCAAAAATCCATGGATTTCCTCTTGCTGCTCTTCCTATCATTATCCCTTCACAATTTATATTCCGCAATAATCTTAAGGCTTTAAAAGGATTATGTATGTCTCCGCTTATTATAACAGGTATTTTTATTTTCTTTTTTAAATTGCTTATATGCGAATAATCAGCATGACCGCTGTATCCCTGTCTTACGGTTCTGGCATGAACCGCTATTGCATCAGCCCCTTCACTCTCTGCGATCATAGCTGTTCTTTCAATATTAACTGAATCAAAATCCCATCCCAGCCTCAGTTTTACTGTCAGGGGTTTTTTTATAGACTTTCTTGCCCTTCTTACAATCTGCTTCATCAATTCTTCATCTTTTAAAAGAGCTCCCCCGCTGCCTGTCTTTATTACTTTTGGAACAGGACAACCCATGTTTATATCAATTATTTCTGCCCTGTCTTCAACCATTGAAGCAGCATCTGCGACGATTTCAGGCTTTGCACCAAATAACTGGAGAGTAAAAGGTCTTTCAAATTCAGTGGCATGAGTCATTTCGATTGATTTGCTGTGTTTGTAAAACAGTCCATAGCTTGTAACCATTTCAGAATAAAGAAGAGAGCTGCCAAAAAATCTTGCAAAAATCCTGTAAGTGTTATCACTGATGCCTGCCATAGGTGCAGAAATCACAGGATTATTTATTTTTACATTCCCGATAAAAAAAGAGCTGTACTCAGTCTGTGAAAGATCAGGGTAATTTTTACAGTCATATTCTTTTCTTAGATTTTCAAATAACGGAAAAACTGTTTTTTCAAGCCGGGATAATATATCTGCAATATCTTTAAAAACCATAATCTGAAATACTGAAATATAAATAATGATTGTAGAAACTATTTTTTATTTCTTTTGAACAAAATCCTTATTCCTTTAAGAGTAAGATTCATGTCAAAAACATTGATATAGCGGCTTTTATTTTCAAGGAGAACAGATAGTCCGCCATTACCTATAATAACCGGATCAAACTTTTTTCCTGAAGCATTCATTTCTTCAATAATCTTTTCAAGGATATAATCCACCTGCCCGAGAAAACCGTAAAGAATTCCGGCTCTGAGAGCATGAGAGG
This sequence comes from Actinomycetota bacterium, assembly GCA_012837825.1. Classification (NCBI taxonomy): domain Bacteria; kingdom Bacillati; phylum Actinomycetota; species Actinomycetota bacterium. Next base: position 2,994 of record DUQM01000071.1, read on the forward strand.
TGTTTTTTCCTATTATGGTTTCAGGCCAGTTTAAATCAACTTTTGAAAGTTTAGCCGCTACATTAAACAATGCCTCGGACGAAATTTCAATTCCCGGAGCTATTACTCCGCCCACATATTCGCCGGCGCAAGATATTATATCAAATGTAGTTGCGGTACCGAAGTCAGCCACTATGGCCGGCTTACCGTATAAATCGATTGCTGCCACTGAATTGGCTATCCTGTCAGCACCTATCTCCTCCGGAAAATCATATAATGTTTTAAGTCCCGTATTTATGGTGCTGTCTATAATCAGCGGTTCAACCCTGAAATACTTTCTGCTCATATTCCCAATCTCATTCATGACCCTGGGAACAACACTGGAAATAGCTATATCTTTTATCTCATTTTTCTCAAATCCGGAATTTTTAAGGAAATTTATTATGATTGTTCCCATTTCATCAGACGTTTCATACTTGTAGCGGGAAGTTCCAATTCTCCATGAAGCAATTATTTCGTCTTCCCTGAATAACCCTATGACTGTATGGGTATTGCCAATATCTATTGCAAGAAACATTATTACTCCTGAATTAATCGATATTAAAATTAATTAGTATTTTCAAAAAACCAGCAAAGCAAATTATTACAATTGCTAACATATTATAATAAATAGAGCTTAAATAAAAAAGACATTAAAATGCTTCCACAAGATAGGAAATCTTTTTGCTTCTGCAATGGAATAAATAAAATTCCGGCGACAGTATCGATGGTATAAAAATTTTAAAGAAATTCAGCCAGTTGCAAATAATAGTTTTATATAATCAGTATATTTTCTCTGATTCTGGTGACACTTTCCTGAAAATTACATTTATTTATATACTCTTTTATTGATATTCCATTGATTTTGTATGCGGGTGCTATTTCTGACATAGGAATAAGAACAAAATTTCTTTCCTTCATCCCGGGATGAGGCAGTTTGAGAATATCGCTTTCTATAACTATGTTTTCAATATCAATCAAATCAATGTCTATTATCCTCGGGCTGTTCCCAGATGTATTGCTTTGTCTGCCCATTTCATATTCAATCTCTTTGAGATAACCCAGAAGAACAAACGGGCTTGTTTCCGTTTTGACTTCAGCTTGCAGGACAAGATTATAAAATGCCGGCTGTTCTTTAAAATACATAGGCTCAGTTTCATATATTGATGAAGATTTTGAAATCTTCAGAATATTTTTACCGGATAAGAGAGAAACCGCTCGTCTCAGGTTGTCAAGCCTGTTACCGATATTTGTTCCGAGGGAAAGAAAACATGTTCTGGATCTGTTTTCGGCAATATCTGCCATATTGCTTTCACTGTCTTTTTCGTCACTTGATTTAAGGAAATCTCTTCTCTTTAATTTATAGCTGACACCGACACTTCCAAGTTTTTCCTTTATGGGTGGCTTTGGTTTTTCAATGGTTATTTTTACTTCTTCAATAAGATCCGACATCATTATCAGTTCCGATGCGCAGGCAAATGCAAGTGTTTCCAGAAGATCGAATCTTTTTTCGCTGTTTATTTTTTTTAATAATCTTATTGCTTCCGAATAATTTACTGTATTTTTGATACTGTCTTCTTTTAATGCATAACTTTCTTTTAACTTGATTTTTAGGTTATAAATAAAATACTGGCCTTTTTTCTTTTCAGATTCATTGACTCCATGAAAACCGAAAAGAACAAGATTTTTCACCAATATCTTAAACATCATTCTTTATATCCTCATTGCATTTATTACTTTGACAGCTCTGAGCGTTTCCTTAACATCATGGACTCTCAGAATATCAACTCCTTTTACAGCGCAGTAAGATGCCACTGCAAGACTTCCTTCAAGCCTCTCCTCAGGTAAAAGATTCAGTACTTTTCCTATAAAAGATTTTCTGGATGCTCCTATCAATATCGGCATATTAAGACTTTTGAACTCTTCAATATTTTTAAGAATCGTATAATTATCCTCAACAGTTTTTCCAAAACCTATTCCGGGGTCTATTATTATCCTGTCCTTTTCTATGCCTGACTTGATTGCAGAATTTGCCTGGGTGTAAAGAAAAGAATATATTTCTTCAGTTACATCTTTGTAAACGGGGTTAATCTGCATATCTTTGGGAGTTCCCTTCATGTGCATAATAACAATATATGCTTTGGTCGAAGATACCGTTTTTATCATTTCACTATCAAGCACAAGACCGCTTATGTCATTGATTATATCAGCTCCCGCATCAATTGCTTTTTCTGCCACCCTGCTTCTGTATGTATCTATTGAAATGACTACATCGCTTTGCCGTTTTATTTCTTTAATAACAGGTATGGTTCTTTTTATTTCTTCTTCAGTATCTGCTTCTTCCGAACCGGGTCTTGTTGACATACCGCCTAAATCTATAATTGACGCGCCTTCTGCAATCATCTGAAGTGCTCTTTCGACAGCTTTGCCGGCATTTAAATATTTTCCGCCATCATAAAACGAATCAGGAGTTGTATTCAAAATACCCATTATCAAAGGTTTTTCGCCTGCCGAAAATATCTTTCCAGCTATTTTTAAACTATTTTTTTTTGCAGAATCATTTATGTGGTCAAGAAAATTTTTCAACTCTTCCGAAAGAAGTTTTAAGCCAAAAGGCTGGCTTTTCATCTTTTCCGCAAGACTTCTTATGCTTTTTTCAGTGCCGAAAATTATTATGTCTGATTTTTCACTACCCAGATAAATAGAGTCTCTGGACAGAACAGCCTCCCCGTTTCTTGAAAGCATCTCCTGTTTTATTATATTGGCAGCCTTGTTGTCTACTTCTTTTATCTTTAAAACAAGATTGAAAAGCTTTTCAGACATTATTCTGATGCCGTGGGGAGCAGCCTTTATTCTGGCAAATTCTTTTTCCGCTTCGGCTTTATCATTTAAGAACAGTTGTCTTATCTTATATTCCATCTTTAATAAGAGCAATTGCTTCAGCACGGGAAGCAGCATTTCTTCTGAACAATCCTCTGACAGCAGAAGTAACCGTAAGTGTTTTTGGTTTTTTTACGCCTCTCATGCTTATACAGAGATGTTCAGCCTCAACAATTACCATCACAGCTCTTGCTTCCAGTTTTTTCATTAAAGTATCTGCAACAACAGTCGTAAGTCTTTCCTGAACCTGAGGCCTTTTGGCAACAATATCAAACATCCTGGTAATCTTTGACAAACCTGCGATTTTACCACTGGTATTTGGTATATATGCTACGTGAGCTTTCCCGATAAACGGAATAAGGTGATGTTCGCAGACTGAATAAAAAGGAATATCTTTAATTATGATTATTTCATCATGATTCTCGTCAAACATGGTTTTAAGCACAGAGGAAGGCTCCTGGTCAATGCCGGAAAAGATTTCTTCATACATCTCTGCTACTCTTCTGGGAGTATCTTTGAGACCTTCTCTTTCGAGATCTTCGCCGATACCTTTTAGAATATTTTTTACGCCTTCTTCTATCAGCTTCTTATCCAACTGAACCTGACTTTTTAATTATTTTTTTCAGAAATATTTTCTTTAAAATCATCGGTTCCTGTGCTTTTGGAAACGCTTGCTTTTCTTGTTCTCTTTTTTATCTCAGTTTTTTTACCGGTTTCTTCATCATTATATTCCTTCGTTCTGAAACCTTCATTTTTATTTACTTTTATTTTACCAAGTATCCCGATGACTTCTTCCTTGTCAAGCGTCTCCTTTTCTATCAGCTTTAATGAAAGTTCGTTTAAAACATCATTGTTTTCCACAAGAATATCTTTTGCAGCATTATAGCAGCTGTCAATAATGGAATGAACTTCATCGTCTATCATGGAAGTTACTTTCTCGCTGTAATGAGGTTTTGAGATCAGCTGATTACCCAGAAATACTTCATCCTGTTCGCCTTTAAAAGCAAGAGGACCAAGCTTGTCGCTCATGCCATATTCCGTAACCATCTGCCTTGCAAATTTTGTTGCTCTGTCAATATCATTCTGTGCTCCGTTTGTTATATCATTAAAGATGATCTGTTCCGCTACTCTGCCGCCAAGGAGCATTTTTATATTATCAAATATCTCGGATTTTGATCTCAGGAACCTGTCTTCCTCAGGAAGAGTTATTGTATACCCGAGCGCTCTTCCTCTTGAAATAATTGATATTTTATAAACAGGATCTGTGTTTGGAAGAATATATGCAAGAAGAGCATGTCCTGCTTCATGAAAAGCAATTATTCTCTTCTCTTTTTCTGATATAACTCTGGTCTTCTTTTCCGGACCGGCAATTACCCGTTCAATAGCCTGCTCTATCTCAAACATGCTTATTTTCTTTTTGTTATGTCTTGCAGCAAGAAGCGCTGATTCATTGAACAGGTTGGCAATATCAGCACCGGTAAAACCAGGCGTCTGCCTTGCTATGGTTTTGAGCATAACATCTTTATCCAGTGGTTTGCCCCGTGCATGTACTTCCAGTATTTTTTCCCGGCCTATTATATCCGGCCTGTCTACAACTATCTGTCTGTCAAATCTTCCCGGTCTTAAAAGAGCCGGATCAAGAATATCAGGTCTGTTTGTGGCAGCTATAAGTATTACCGTGCTGTCTGCATCGAATCCATCCATTTCCACAAGAAGCTGGTTTAATGTCTGTTCTCTTTCATCATGCCCGCCGCCAAGACCAGCTCCCCTGTGCCTTCCGACTGCATCTATTTCATCCATAAATATAATTGAAGGCTGCGTTGCTTTTGCCTGGGCAAAAAGATCTCTTACTCTTGAGGCGCCGACACCTACAAACATTTCTACAAACTCGGAACCGCTTATGCTGTAGAACGGAACACCCGCTTCTCCTGCTACAGCTCTGGCAAGCAATGTCTTCCCTGTTCCGGGAGGACCGTAAAGCAGAACTCCCTTGGGAATTTTGGCACCCATCGCTTTGAATTTGCCCGGATTTTCAAGGAATTCCTCAATTTCTCTTAATTCTTCGATTGCTTCATCTACTCCGGCCACATCTTTAAATGTAACTTTGTTCTTGCTTTTACCTGATACCCTGGCTTTGCTCTTGCCAAACTGCATAACCCTTGAGCCGCCTCCCTGCATCTGGTTAAAAAGGAAGAATATCAGGCCGAACATTATAATAAACGGTAATGCGCTTACAAGTATCTGTATCCAGATGGACTGCTGCTGATTATCTACTTTAAAAGGTATGTCATTCTTAATTAAAAGATTCGAAATATCATAATCGTCAAGAAAAATCATTTTGAATTTGGTGCCATCCTTGAAAACTCCCTCGGCTATTTTATCTTCTCCCTTTATTGTTATAGGTTCAGCAGTGTTTATCTCTTCGTTCTCTATTTTTGTGATGAATTCATTAAGCGTAATATCCTTTACCTGTGGAGCTAAAAATAACGGGTTTCTGAATATGAAAAACATCACCACAACAAGAAGGATTAAAAGCGCTATATTTTTAAAATTTCTTTTCAAATCAAATCAACTCCTATTAAATTAATTCTTTCCCCTGCTTTTTTATCCTGTATTCCCGAAAAATCAATAGATAAAAAATAAAACTCAATCTTATATCATTTATTATCCATTTTCAATATAGCCTATATAAGGCAGATTTCTATAATTTTCTGCATAATCAAGGCCATAACCAACAACAAATTCATCAGGAATATCAAATCCTTTATATTTTATTATATTTTTGATTTTTCCCTTAACATCTTTATCCAGGAGGGTACATACTTCCAGGCTTCCCGGATTTCTTGCCTGGATATTTCTTATCAGATAATGAAGTGTTCTTCCGGAATCGACTATATCCTCAACAATCAAAATATCTTTCCCCTGAATATTATAGTCCAGATCCTTGGTAATCCTCACCACTCCCGAGCTTGCCATTGAATTCCCATAGCTTGAAACCGCCATGAAGTCAAATACAATTGGAATGCTTATTTTTCTGCACAGATCTGCAATAAAAATAAAGGAACCTTTTAAAACAGAGATAAGAACAGGAATTCTCCCATCATAATCAATGGAAATCTGTTCTCCAAGCACGCTAATCCTGTCCTGCAGTTCTTTTTCGGAAATCAAAACTTTTATATTGTCGAGCCTGCTTATTTTTTCGTACTCTTGTTTTTCCTCTCCCATATTTTCTCCAAAAAGAAATTAATATTTATATAAATTATTAAATCAGATATTTGGCTACTTTTAAATCTATATTATGAAAAATTAACAGTTTTATTTTCTATTTTCCAATACAGGCTTTGACATGCAGTATTTTGTCAGAAGTTTCTTTTATTCTCACAACATCACTTGTCCTGAAGGAAAATACCCATAATATTCTTTCACTGTCAGAAATAAGGGGAACAAATCTTCGACATTCTTTAGGTAATTTTATATCTATGAAAAAATCATGCAGCTTCTTTCGGTATTTTTCTCCAAAAGGTTTGAAATAATCACCTTCCCGCCAGCTTCTCAGCTTTAGCGGAAAAGCTATCTCTGAAAGATCAAACATAGCTTCATTTTCAGGAAGAGATTTAAGTCTTCCGATATCTGTGTTCCGGGAGGAAGCCAGTCTGAACTCAAAGCTGATATTATATTTCTCCAGATTTTTCTTCAGTATATTTTTATTTGAATCAAGTTTCTCAAGATCCTTATCATCAAAAATAACTATTTCTTTTTCCTTTATTTCTTTTCCAAGAAAATTTTTATATAACCCCTCTGATAACGAAGCAGATAGTCTGTCCGGTCCGATTTTTGCTGTGTCAAAGAAATATATAAATCCTCCTGAAACTGAAATTTTTAAATTTTTACTTATGTCCAGAGCCGATGGCTTTGCATTTGTTATTATTCTCAATATATCCTTTATCTTTCTCTCTCCGATATCTCTTTTGTCTCCTTTAAGCAAATCTATCGCTGACAGAATAATTCTCTTTTTTATTATTTCATCAAGAGCCAAAAAAGATCCGATATCAAGCTTCAGAATGCCTGTAGTTTTTATCTCTTTAAAACTATTATTTTCAGAGAGCATGTCAATAAAAGTATTTTGGGTTATTTTTTCAATGAATTCATCAGCTTCTCCTGCGGCTTCGGCTATCTTAAGAATTTTCTTTTTAATATCTTTTCTGAAATTTTCCTGAATAAATGGAATCAGCGAGATTCTTATTTTGTTTCTCAGATAATCTTCTTTCAGATTTGTGTAATCAGTACAGTAATTTATATCATTTTCATCAAGATAGGAAAGAATGTCTTTTTTATATATATATACAAGAGGTCTTATTATTTTTCCTGAATATGGTCTGATGGTGCTTATGCCTTTAAGATTGGATCCCCTCAGCATATTTATGATAAAAGTCTCAGCAAGATCATCTGCATTATGTGCAAGCGCTATTTTGTCTATATTGTTTTCCAATGCATATTTATCAAGAAAATCTTTTCTGAGCAGCCTTGCCCCTTCCTGAAAATTCATTTTTCTTTCCCTGCACCATCCGGCTGAATCTATTTTCTCTGTAAAAAGCGGGATTGAGAGATCACTGCAGAAATCCCTGACAAATTCTGCATCTCTTGTCGAATCACCTTCTCTTGTCAGGTGATCAAGATGGAATGCAAAAAGCCTGATTTTATATTTTTCTGCAAGCCCGGACAGGAAAAGCGTAAGAAAAACAGAGTCAGGTCCTCCTGAAACAGATATGAGCACTCTGTCATTTGCGGAAATCATATTAAACTTATCGACAGTATCTGAAGCTATTTTTAAAATATCCATAGGAAGTTAAAAAATAATATTATTTAAAGAAAGCATCAAGAAATCAGTCATGAATTTTTTTACTGATTCTTTTTATGGAGACAGCTTTTCCGCTACTTTCATTTATGTCTATTACAGCACCATTTATCCAGTTGTCCGAACTGGCAATATCAAATCTGTTGGGAAGCATATTTATGAAACGATCTACTATTATCTCTTTTTTTACCCCGATGACAGAATTCCTTGGCCCGCACATACCCACATCTGTCATGTACGCCGTTCCTTTCGGAAGAACTCTTTCATCTGCAGTCTGGACATGCGTATGTGTTCCCAGAACTGCACTTACTTTTCCATCAAGATACCATCCCATGGCTATTTTTTCACTGGTAGCTTCTGCATGAAAATCAAGTATAATTATCGGGGTTCTTCTTGAAAGAAATTCAATTATTTTATCGGATGCCCTGAAAGGGCAGTCAAAGTTATCAATAAAGACTCTGCCACAAAGGTTGAATACAGCAATTTCATAACCTTTGGTTTTTCTGTTTGAAAAAATAATGCTGCCATTGCCCGGAGTCTGTGGCGGATAATTGGCCGGCTTAAGAAGCCTTGGTTCTTTTTCCAGATACTCATATATGTCTTTCTTTTTATATATATGATTTCCGGTTGTAATAACATCTACTCCGAGCCTTAAAATATGGTCGCTAACATCCGGAGTAATTCCCAGTCCTCCTGCTGCATTTTCCGCATTTACTATAACTGCATCTACATTATTTTCGGAAACCAGAGAATCCAGACCGGCTTCCAGACATTTTCTTCCCGGATTGCCTATGACATCACCAAGAAACAAAATTATCAATTTTCCCTCAATTCTAGTTTTATAATATTTTATTTGTATTATCTAATATACAATGTCAGAAGTAATATTCAATGCCAGAAGTTTATTCCCCAGCTTCCGTCTTCTCCTTTAAGTAAAGAAACGATTAAATCCTTATATACTTTTTCTTCACCATCATATAAGTCAGTCAGGTCTATACCCACATTTGCAATATTATTTTTAATCTCCACCCAGTTTGTTTCAACTTCAATTATTCTGGTAACGTTTTTAAATTCTTCCTTGAAATCAGAAAGATCGTGCTTCCTTTTATCTTTTAATGATAAAAGTCCATACGCTTTTTCATAGTCTTCGGATTTCAGATGATTAAAAAATTCTTCCACAATAGCGACGGCAACATTCATTTCATCTTCGCTTGTCAGCTTGTTTTTTACGAGGGTTTTTATATCGGCTCTGCCGCTGCAGCCGTTTAAAATAATGATTGCTGCAAAAAAAATTATTGCAAAAATTAATAAAGTGTTTATTTGTGTCTTCTTCATTGTATTTAATCTACATTTACAGATATATGCCATATTTTATTTAATTATTTCAAATATAACTAAATCTTTTACAAAAAAGCAACTTTGGAAAAATTTTAAGCAACACACAAGCTTCACGGTTCCGACAGATTTTATAGATGAGAATCCTTTACGCTGAAACAGTAGCCGTCTTCCTATAGAAGTATCTGTAACTTTGAATTATCTTTTGACGGAAATGAGTATATAATATATTAGTATGAAAAATGTCCTGAAATGGCCATATGTTAATGTGTATCAGCCCAAGTAGCTGATTGCAGCAGATCGGCGGTTCAAGTCCGCCAGACAGCTCCAACATAGCACATAGCCGGTGATGTGTTGAGCTTGTACATTTTACAATTTCATACCGGTACAAACATACATTCACTCAAGCCGGCTTGGTGGCCTTGTCTTTATTTGCAGAAGACTTAAAAATTCCCACAGCCATAGAGAATAAGCTGATGGCCACTGAAAATTGACACCTTTTTTAATCCAAGCAGTCTTAATAATGAGGAGATGATAATAGCAATGCAAAATAACTTAAAAAGAATAGAGGATAATAAAGAAAGCACCGCTTCACAAACAACAATCGGTTTGTTTAAAAGAACGTTTCAACAAATTTATAATAAGGAACTTCCACTGGATCACCTTGTTTTTTTGTATACTGCCGGTGCCGGTATTTTTATGTCCATATTTGGACTCGGTTATAATATTTTAGAGGGCTTAGGCATATTTACGCTGCCGGTACTCATATCGTACCTCGTGTTAACCATTTCAAGCGTTTTATATAGCATAGTCAAAAAGCGTTGGTACGGAGCTGCTGTGATTGTCATAGGTACCTCCGTGTTTTTTCTGATTCCTTTTCTGTGGTTCACAATTGGCGGAGCAACCGGCCCCACCGCTTCCCTGATGCTCACGGGTGGTCTGTGCATAGCTATCGTTTTTAAAGGAGCAGTGCGTACCAGTATGCTAGCCATGGAAGCAATAATGCTGATTGCCTTTATCGCGCTGGAATACCATTTCCCGGATATTTTCATACCGTACCCCACCCGTACATCACATTATTCAGATTTGGCGTTCGGTCTGACCATGAGTCTCGTGGTCAATTCTATCTTAGCTTATACGGTTGTGGGGCAATATGCGAGAGTGCGTGATGAAAAGACGCGCTTGGTGCGTCGCCTGGAGTGCCTATCGCTGACTGATGCACTAACCGGCTTAAATAACCGCCGCTTTCTATCAGCGAGCATTGACGAGGAAATGCGCCGGGCATACGATACAGGCTCACGATTGACGCTTTGCATTCTGGACATTGATCATTTCAAAGAAATAAACGATACTTACGGACACGAGTATGGTGACGATGTGCTATTCAATATTGCGCAAATCATGAAAGCCAGTCTGACAGAAGGAGAGATTTTCGGTCGATATGGCGGAGAAGAGTTTGTGGTGTTGTTTCCAGGCAAAAACCCGACGGAAGTACTGCCTACAGTGCGAGCTCTTAGCGACCATGTAAGAACACATTCATGGAGTCATGGTAAACCGGTCACACTTTCCGGTGGACTCAGCAGTTATGTCAGAGGAACTTCTTACTCTGACTTTATAGAAGCTGCAGACAAAAACCTCTATCACGCCAAACGAGAGGGACGGGACAGGATAATCTATCGTTAGCTATCTTAGTGAAACATATCACTATTTTTCCGGGAAAGTTGCATACATCCGTTGTCGGATAATTGGTTTTGTCACACTTAAAATAGCCGCTATGCAACGGGATTGTATAGCAAAATGTCATGCTATGGCATAGTATTTGTTGCAATATGTCCCGATTTATTTGGGATTTATAAGACATATCTGTGAGTAACCCGGAGCCGTTGCTTTACTAATGATGTGAGAATAGTGAACAGCATGCAAGACTATCTGCGTCAAAATCTCGGTATTCTATAATTATCAATCCAATGTATGGATCGGCGAAAAGCGAGATACTTTCCTATAATAGTTGATTAGTCGAGGCGTTATGTGTTCCCATGTGAACCTTGAGGACGTCTTGAGGCCTTCAGTTATGATCGATTCTCTCAGATCATCATCCTTTATTAGCTTAACTATTTTTTTGGCAATATCTTCAGGATCGTTCATGGCAATCATAAGACAGTTTTTGTTATCCTCTGCGTATTCTATCACGCCATTATTTTTTGTCGTAATCACTGCACATCCACACGCCATTGCCTCGAGGACAGGCAGCGAGAAAGACTCATAAAGCGAAGCACAGACAAAAAAATCAGATTCTCTAAGCTTTTCTCCAATTATTTCCTGTTTGGGATTAATAAAAACTTTGCCTCCGGGATCTAGCGGCTCGTCGGGAGAGATCCAGTTTAGATCTAGACAATATCCATTTTTTTCCAATATCGATAAAGCTTTTTTTATATCGTTTATACCCTTGAATTCGTTTCGGTCACTTCCAATTATGGCAATGGTGTAATTCCTGTTACTACTATTTTTAGCCCCGGAATCGTCACTAAAAAATACTTTATGGTCAATTGCATTGTTAATAATAGTAGAATGTCTGCCAAACACCTTCTTGATCTGCCTGCTAGCACCTTTCGAAACTGTGAATATAAACGGAACGAGTTGGAACTGCTTGTATATATAGTCCTTTTCCCTCTGTGAAACCCCGTTCCAGTCAAATAGGTGGTAGTCTCCCTGCTCAAAGTATACCACCGGAGCAAGTTCTCTTGAGATGCACTCATATATTTCCCGCCAGTAAGTGGCAACAATAACATCACACGAAGGAATTCCAAGCGCAAGTTCATTCTCAAAGGGAACTTTAATATATTCCGCCTCACTGCTTATTGGAAACCATTTTGGAAATTCAAAATGCGATACCATAGATACCTTTTGTCCTGCTTTGACAAGGTGGTTCACATGTTCGAAAATTATCTTACTCCCACCGCACACGTCGACATGAGTCATGACATAGACGATATGAAGTCGATCCGGATTAGATTTGGTGATTATAAGCTTTTGCTTTTTTGCGTTTTTTAGACGAAGTTCTCTTATTGAGAATTCCTTTTTTCTGAAAGTTTCAATATCTGTCATCACTTACTCTTTCTTGCAGAAACTCTGTGCATAATTGACTTTTTCAGTTTTTCTTTCTCACGGGTTTATTCTATTCTAATTATGCTTTTGGATCAATTCTACAGAGTCAGGTCAACTCAGTATATGTCAGCAACCTTTGTTTCTTTTTAAACTTTGCTTAAAAAAAACAACTGAGGCATTGATTAAAGTTAAAGCTTTTTTGAACCTTAGCTCCTTGGAATACATATAAGCCACTGCGCCGTTCATGTCTTTTTTGTCTCAATGAATACACTTATGTCGGTTTGGCTCAGCATAGCATCACATTTATTGTTGTCTGGGATGCCTGACCGAAAGAAATTCACAAATGTTTGCCCATATTTGCTGTGCTTCAAGATACTGCTGATAATGTTTTTTTACGTTTCTGTTGTAGCGTTCCAGCTCTTTTGAGACATTCATGAAGTCCTCGCGCCCAAAATATGCACAGAACCTGGGAAGCGTTGTGAAAAAACGTTTGCGCATCTCATCAATTTTTTCATCGTAGCACGCTTGTTGTGTAATATATAGTAGAAGTGGTTTGTACCGGATCCACCCAATACAGGCACGATAAAAACGCATAATGATCGGTTCTGAATCCGCTTGAATATGTTTCAGTTTTATTGGAAGTACACCGTCCAGCAGATGACGATATGTAGAAAAACCGTCGTGAAACGTATAGCATGGCACACGCAATACTTTTCGCTCGCTTAAACAAGTGCTTAAGAAAGTATCTTCACCTCGTGCGCCAGGTGGATTGTAAAAGGGGCTGACTCGGTTAGGTTTCGTTAGATTAATACACAGGTTGGCACCGGAAATAAACTTCATATGATTTACTTCCCTTACTTCCTCCGCCTCATCGCTTACCAATATTTTTGTGTCCGCGTACGTCACTCCTCCATTGCGCATAACTGCTTGAATCGTATCCCAATTGACTATATCGTTGCTGATCGCCTCGATAAATAAACGAAAATCCTGCTCCTTTAGAATATCGTTAAACTCAATATATGGAATGGGAGAGACATATCCGCAATGATGTCCGTTTGTAATATCGGCCTGTTTGATATTGCGCAGATGGGTTTCCAATACATGTTGGCCGCCCCAAACCGCTGAGGAACGGATGTTGGTTACCGCCACCGGATATTCGTCATCATCAAGAAAGAGCAGATAATCCATATTGTTTTTTAGGGCCGTGTACAGGATAATGTTGCGCTTGCCCGCATAACCACTGCCAAAAATCAACTGGCCCTGCGCCTCATTGATTACCTTTTCCTCTACCAAATAGTCGATTTCTTTTTGAATGACTGTCTTACCAATAAAGTAGGTGTCGTCTATCAAATCCAACAGCGGCTTGCTGATATTTGTATAGTTCGTAGCTTCTGTATTGGAATATTTCAGATCATATGCCGTCAAAAGATTTAAGTGAATATTCTTTCTTTTTGTCAACCCGCTTTCATTCCAATTATAAATATTGGTTTTTAATACTCGTTGAAAGCTTCTGCGCCCCGTCACAAATCCAATTCCTACTTCAATTTCTTTACTCTGTCGCAATCCTTTCTCCTTTACCAAAATAAACATTTTCTATGTAAATTTAGAATATAAAATATCTTTTCTTGTTTATTAATTTGCTGACACAGCAGGTATGGTTAAATCTAGCACCCCCCACTTCAGCTATAATGCTGCATAAAGCCTTTTATAGCTTCCTTAAATTTCACCAGTTATTGTTCAGGTACTGACTGTTGTGGATACTTTGGTGTCTTACAGGACCTCGGTGATATCTTCCAGTCGGCATACCGACTTCCTAAGCTCAAGCCCTATGGCTCCTTTATTTAATTATACAATCTTATTGAACACGATTATGTGACTTATTTTTTTAGCAGATTTTGTGTGGTAACTTTATCTTACCAAGTGGCTGTGTTCGTGTCTGTTACTTTTCTGAAAGCTGTTCAACTTTACAGAACTATTGTACCTTATCTGTTGCCAGGACACAAATGAGTAGTGTCCAGGCTAATCTCCTTGCAAAAATGATCAAATCAAAGCCCTCCCGGGATTGCTCCGGGAGGGCTTTGCAAACAGATTGATGCTATCTGACAGCAACTAAACGTCCTTTAACTTCACCACGATGAAGGCGCTCCAAGCCTTCCGGAATTTCTTCAAAAGATATTTGATGTAGCTGCGGTTTGAGTTTACCGGTAGCAAAATAAGCATATACGTCCTTGATGTCTTCGGCAGTGCCGCCCACGCTGCCGGCAACCTGGGCCGCCTTAAGAATCAAGGATTTGGTGTTGATAGTAGATTCCAATTTGCCCATGCCAACCACAACTACCTTGCCGCCAGGAGCCACTGCTTCCAGCGCATCAGCTGTGGTTTGACCGAACCCGGCATAATCAACTATAACCTCGCACTGAGCTGGCGCCATATCCATAACGTTATCGTAAACGTGTTGAATGCCCATATCCTCAGCTAGCTTGCGTGCTTCCGGGCTGACATCACAAGCATATACCTCGCAGCCGTCGATAAGAGCCATGCCGGCGGCAAACTGACCCAACCCTCCGATACCGATAATGCCGATCTTCATACCTGGCTTGGCACCACCAACTTTATACAAGGCGTGATAAGAAGTCATGCCGGCATCAGTAGCAGCAGCACCTTCCAGAAAACTGACCTCATCAGGCAATGGAACCAGACAATCATCAGGAACCAGTAGTTTGTCGGCATACCCTCCGTCAATCTGATAACCGATGGCCCAGGAGCGTCCAGTTTCGGAACTGAGCCGGGCCGATATAGGAGCGACTCCAACACGATCTCCTACCTTAAACCCTTGAACTCCCTCTCCAATTTCGGTTATGATGCCGGCGTTCTCATGCCCCATATACATGGGATGGGCGGTGATAATCCCTATCCAACCAGGATCTTCCAGAGCCGCCACATCGGAGTGACATAGCCCAGCTGCCTTGACCTCAATGACTACAAAACCGGGCTTGGCCACCGGATCCGGTTTCTCCACCAGCTTAAGGGGAATATGTGTGTCTGTAAATTCCCAACCTTTCATGCTAAAACTCCTCTCTTTTTTTATTTTTTTCTTAGAGCGCTACTTTGAGTAGCGCATTCTAGCTAAAAATGTCTCGGTTACAAACCGATTTACTTAATTTATTTCTCTGACATATTCGATAGTTCCTGCCGGAACTAGTGCTGCACCAAAAACAATCAACCCGGTTGAAAAGTCTTGCACCAGGTCAATGACCTGTTAGCCGTCCGGAGCAGATTTAAATTCATGGCAGTCAGCTCTTTCTTCTGATTATGCACCGGGGTTTAAAGTCGGGATTGCGTCGGAAATTACATCCTGAAACAACATTTTTGCAACCATTATGTCAGCAACAATAAGTCGAAATAAAAGTTTGTCAATGATAGCCCCGGCATACTTATCATGAACTGATATGTTGATTGCTCCTCTTGCTAAAGCCCAACCAATCCACTGTATATACTCTCCTTTGTAAATAATTCTACTCCGTCATTTAACTCAATTGTTGTAAAATTTTTTGGTTTTATATATCCCGCTCCTGGTTGCTTTGTTGTTTTAATCCTCCGTGTAGCTGAATACATTTAAACCCTTCTATTTAACATTATAGTTAATATTATAATATATTTTTACTTTTTTTAATGTTGCTGAATAAAAATAATAGGACTATTTTTCATAAGTTCCCCTGCACCTTGCTTTATCATTTCAAAGACGGCAGTGAGGTTTCGCTACCCATTCCAGAAAGAAAATAGGCTTCTAAAACAAAAGAAAGCAGTTATTTATTAATAAATACGAGAGATTGTATCAATAGCTGCGTTTTAAGTTGGCTAAGGACTGAGTGGTTGATATAAAAATGCTATGTTAGCAAACTCAGAAGAATCGCGGATTACACTAATACATTTCAACCAACCGATTGTTAATTTCTATTTTATTTACTTCGTCAAAGTCATACTCAAATATTGATGCTATGATTATTTGGTTATCTGAAAAATCACGTTTAAGAATATTAATCATGAGTTGAACATTTTCTTTATCAATTTCCTTTCCTCTTGGAGAGTCAAGAATGATAGGTAATTTGATTTCCAGAACTTTTTCGATCATAAGAATATATGCAAGACGAAAGGCAAAAACCGTCTTATGCAAAACAGCGCCGGTTAATTCTTTTAGATTTGACGTGAACAGGTACGACGGTGGCATAGTTTCATCATTGCCTATGTCAAGCTCAATAGCATATTTTATGACGGCTTCATGCATTTCTGATACGATGCTGTTATTTACTCTTGTGCGGTCAGAAATAGATTTACGTATATTAGACAGCTTGTTCTCTAGTTGATTAATTTCTCTCTTAACTGTGACGGGATTTATTGAAATGTTAGATATTTTTCTGTCAAAAGTCTCAGTAAATGACTCGGACTCCAAAAAAGCCAGCTGTTGTGCTTCTTTCTCATGCTGTAATTCTATTTTTTTTATATTATCAAGTACATCTGAAAGTCTAGCTGAAACTAGTTTATGTTTGGCTATCAGATAATCAATGTTGTCATCATATCCAACTATATTTTCTGAAGTAACCAGAATCATTTTACCATCGGGTGTTTTAATCAGTAACTTCATTTCTGAAATAAACTTTTTGAATTGACTATTGTCACTTATAGCACGATCAAGTCTGCAAAGTTCTTTCTTAATTAGTTTTTTTTCCATTGTTAGTTGTTCAAGTTCAATTACTAATTTCTCGCTGTATGGATCAATTGTAATATAATCACTTTCTTTCTCAATCTTTTCCTGATATTTAGCAACACTAGATATCTGACGATATTTTTCCAACTCCCGCGACAATCTGACTTCCGTATTTAATAGATCCGTACAATCTCTTCCTGACAGTCCTCTGATTAGTGTTTCTATATTAAATCGGATGCTTCCTATGACAACTCCCCGGTTAAGAAGTGTCCAGCCCTTCTCTTGATCTAGATAAAAAGCTCCAAGTAAATTGTCTAAAATATCTTTATTATCGGTGCCAAAAATAAGAGCATGTAACTGATGTTGTTGTTCAGGCAGCACGAAAGTATTTCTATTTCCATTTATCGTAGCAACAATATAATCGGCGGCTGTTCTCAGAAGAATGATTGTGCCACTTGTTTCAGTGTCAATTACAGATTCAACCTCACAACGTTCGAACTTCATTTTCCTTGTATTAGGAATATTGTATCCAAGAGAATATAGAACAAGTCTTAGTAGAGTTGTTTTGCCCGTACTGTTTTTCAGACTGTGAACCAAATTAACTTTTGGCGAAAAATTAATTTTACGATAAAACATACCTTCCTTGATGTGGATAGATCTAATAATCATAGAAGTACCCCTCTTTTAATGCGATCGATATCATAGCGTCTGCGAATAACATTGTAGACAATAACCTTAGTCAGTCCCTCCAATACTTCATCATCTAAGTCATCAATTTTGAATTCAGAGGAATAATTTTTCCACATTTCTTCTGTAAAATTTAAGCATTTATCTTTCTCTGTAGATAGGCTTTTATAGTCATTATAGTCGTAAAGAATCTTTGTAAAGAACTCTACACGTTCACAACAGGAATCGATTATTTCTCGGTAACGGCGCACTATTTCATCATAATGTACAGAATCAAACCTATCTCTAAAATCATTTTCCATTCGATCTACATCTGTAACGATAACAATAATTGGCCATATCAAGCCCTTTTTTGAAATCTTAAAACTCAGATTCTTTTTAGAGCCATTTTTGAATATGTCGGCACACCAAATTTTATGAAGTTTCTTGCCAAGACCAGGAACATCAAGATTGATTTCTCCTATAAAATTGTTGATTTCCTGCAAAACAACCTTATAACGTTCAGCTTCATCATCAGTTTCGAAAGGTATAATCCGAATTTGGAATTTTTCGGGATTCAACGGCTGTTCAATTGCTGAAAGACAATCTGTAATTATCTTTTTTGATGATTCAGGAAGCGTTGAAAAATCCCGTCGTGCAGAACCATAAAAAATACTGCGCGAAGCGTCTTCATTGAGAGGATTGGGCGAGTTTGTTATTAATATTAGCTTATCAACTTGTGTTTTTCGACTGCCCTCCGATAATGATTCTAACGCTTTTTTTAAATTATTACGTACATTTCTGAAGTCAGAACTGCTATTCACTACTGCTTTTGCTTGAGCAAGAATGTGCTTTCCAGAGACCAATTCAATATCAATATCTTCATATTCACTTTCAAGACGGAGTAATTCTAATTCACGTACATTATCTAACATAAGAACGATAGCAGCATTTACTTGAAAGTCGAAACCAAACAATGTTGCATCTGCCCTGCGGCTTGTCATATCGCTAACACTCCTTCCAATACCCGGACGGATTACTTTTCCATATCAACATTTATTATCGTTCTCACAGTAAAATAAATTGTTGAACTCTGTTTTCCCAGCTATCCTGCAAAATCTCCGTCTCTTATTCCAGCCGAACCGCTAATATACATATATTCAAGTACTTTATTTATGTTGGCAGCCTCTATTTTCTGCATATACTGACTCATGTATTGCCAATGGGGATGTCCGCTCTCATTAACTGGTAATATCAGCCGTTCCTTTTGAATTCTCCTATCATTAATTTCACGATTAAAGGAGTACTTTTCCTCCAAACGTTTCACGATTGTCGCCATGAATAAATATATATATTTGTCAGCGTTCTCCAGCGTTAAGCTCGTCACATGATCACTCGCTACATATTCATACTGGTGATAAAAAGTTGACCCGACACTGCCACTATTAGCAATTGTCAGATTATTTTGAAATATTCTTACGCTTTCCTTATTATCAATAAATCCATCTACTCCATTATTAAGGGAAGTAGAAGAAACGTAAGGAATATCGCCTTCAAGATGGTCTGCTTTTTTTAGACGCTTTCCACGCTTAATTTCTTTAAAAATCTCGTTAAATTTAAAAGTGCGCCACTCTATATCTTCAAGCCCGTGTAGATCAAATTTTTCCTGAAAAATCTGCTGTTTGTAGTAGTCAATAATCTTTTGTGTAATAATCTTCTGCTCCTGCTTGATATAGTCCTCCATGAATTGCCAGTTGGGGTCGTTTCTTTCATCGATAGGTAAGAGTATCCTCTGATATGGTAAATCAGTACTTGAAAGTTGATTTCCATATGAGAATAGTTTTGTATTATTTTTCATACTCCTAATTAGAAATATGCTGACATTTTTAGTTAATTCAAAGTTCCGGGGGATCAATGCGTGGACTTTCATGTCCAAAGATGCTTCATAAGGATGATAAAAAGCACTCCCCATAAAAGACACGCTTATAAAATTGCTGAAAACTCTAAAGTTCTTATGTCTCGATTCAACATAACCATCGATCCCATTATTAGTATCCCGCACTGTAATTCTAGGAGTGATTGAATCGATTAAGTCCTTTTTAGGAATATAAGCACCTGTAGGTGTTTGTAAACCGTTGGTGCCAATGAAAGTTTCAAACAAGTCTTTTATTCTAAACTCGCCCCATCCCCAATCATTAAGTGATAATCTATTCATGATATTCCTCCGACTCTTCGGCAACCTTCAAATAAGCATCCTGCTTTGCACTATTGACCTTATCTTGACTGCCGTCAGCAAGAGTTTCTTTGGAATCAAAGCCAAAGAGATAACCTCGTCCGTGAGTAATCATATTCGCTTCAAAGGTAATATAGTCAGCAATAGTTTTTTGAAAGTCTTGGTCAGTTGGAATCTCATCGTTAAAATAATAAAATGAATGCAGCCATTCATCATCTTCTTCGATAGTCGTCTTGACACAGAACTTTGTTTCCGGTTCAATGCGGTCAAACCAAACATCTAGCAAATGTTGTTTTTTATCTTTTGCCGAAACAGTCTCAACCAGACCGATGTGCTTGGCGACAATATAGCCGTCATCTTCAAAATTAATAAAATTGCAGATTTTTTCCA
>DUQM01000072.1 GCA_012837825.1 Actinomycetota bacterium
AAACTTGTTTAATAAAAACCAAAGGAATTTTAGGGATAATATATAAAAATTACAAGCTTCAACACTTACAAGCTTCCTAATTATATGTATTATTTTCTAGACCTCAGGAAATAATCAATCCAAAGAAAGGAAATCAATTGAACAAAAAACTGTATGTTGGTAACCTGGACTATTCAACTTCAGATGAAGAGCTCAAGGAATTATTCTCAGCTTATGGAGAAGTTGAAAATGTAAAAATCATCAAAACAGCTGAAGGAAAGCCCAGAGGCTTTGCTTTTGTGGAAATGGTTGATGAAAATAGTGCTGAAGAAGCTGCAAAAAACCTGAACCAGTCAAGTTTTAAAAACAGGACTTTGGTTGTAAATGAAGCCAGAAATGAAAGAAGAGACGATAACAGAAACGGTGGCTTCAGAGGTGGATTCAGGTCAAGAAGCGGCGATTCAGGCGGAAGAGACGATCTTAATTATAAATTAAAAAAATTAAGAAGAGAACTTAAATAATTTCCTGTCAATTTTCCTGTTTTCAACGGTAATTTAATTACTTTTATATTAATCTGCTGATTATTATAAAATCATTTAATAGCTCACCGAGAGAATTAAGGGATTGTTTTCTCCATTATTAAGTATATGGGAAATAATACTATAATATCATTATCTGGTTTTTTAATTTAATTTATCCCTGCATTTTATTTATAGTAATTATCATTAAATAAATGTTTAAAGATCTATATGCCTTTGTCTTTCCATAAATATTAAGAAGGAGTCATTTATTGTGATAGGAGCGATTTCCGGAGACATAATAGGTTCCATATATGAGTGGAATAATATAAAAACAACAGAATTTCCTGTTTTATCCGATGGCATGTTTTTTACTGATGATACTGTTCTGACAATTGCAACTGCAGACTGTATTTTAAATAAAAAAGATTTTGCCGATACATACCGCCGCTACTGTATTAAATATCCCGGAAGAGGATATGGCGGCAGTTTTATAGGATGGGCGGAATCCGGAGATAGCTCTCCTTATAACAGCTGGGGCAATGGTTCAGCCATGAGAGTCAGTCCCATAGGGTTTGCTTTTAATGATCTGGATACTGTTTTGGAGATTGCCAAAAAAAGCGCTGAAGTCACACATAACCATCCTGAAGGGATAAAAGGAGCAGAATCTGTGGCAGCTGCTGTTTTCCTTGCCAGACAGGGGAAAAGCAGGGAAGAAATAAAAGATTATATAGAAAAAGAATTCAGATATGATCTGAGTGAATCTATTGAGAGTATCAGAAACTGGTACTCTTTTGATGTTTCATGTCAGGGAAGCGTGCCTCAGGCAATAAGAGCATTTTATGAGTCGGTAAGTTTTGAAGATGCCATAAAAAAAGCGGTTTCAATCGGTGGAGATTCAGACACTATCGCCTGTATAACCGGGGGAATTGCAGAAGCTTTTTATAAAATAATACCGGAAAATATAAGAACAGCGGTTTTTAACATAATAGACAATGATATGAGAAAAATAATCTCAGACTTCTATCATTATTATTTACCCGAAATAAATATTTGATTAAAAATTCAATATACGTTTAATACCTCAGAATTGACAAATACTATATAGAATGAATAAATCAGCCCGGCAGGAATTAATATTTATTCAATGACGTAATCACCTTCTGAAAATTTCAGAACTATAAATCTGGAAATGCTGCTATAATCGATGCCAAGCACACCTTCAGGATCCAGATAATATTCATCATATATTATTCCGAAATGAAGATGGCATAATCCGCTTGAGGGGTCATCAAAACTTCCGATAGTACCTATTTTTTCTCCCTGTTTTACTTTATCTCCGGGGCTGACACAGACAGAATTTAAATTAAGATATGTTGAACGGATTTTATCATTATGTTTTATTACAACTGTAAGCCCTCCGATTGGAGAAATACCACAATAAGATATCATTCCGTTTCCGGCTGCAAAAATTATATC
Source organism: Actinomycetota bacterium (assembly GCA_012837825.1). Lineage (NCBI taxonomy): Bacteria > Bacillati > Actinomycetota > Actinomycetota bacterium. Next base: position 1,977 of record DUQM01000072.1, read on the forward strand.
ACCGGGATTTCCTGCTATATCTATTCCCGTATGTTTTCTTTTAACATTTTTTTCAATATCAAGATATTCCTGTCTGAAACCAACTATTATTTCTCCGTCAGCAGGTTTTATAAAAGGTCTTTTAAAACTATCTGCAAGAATAATTTTTTGGGGGAAGAAAAGGAATACAGAAAAAAGTATAAGGAATATCAGAGCGGAGATAATCAGGCTGCTGCTAAATGAAAATTTGTTTTTTACCATTATCATTTTTTAAATTGTTTTTATTTCAAATTTATATAGAATTTTTAAATGAAGCAAAAAAGAAAAGGAAATACTTTTGATATAATATATGCAAATGAATAAATAGTCAATAGCATATTAATTTTATAATTGCATTATTGCAGGATTTCCGGCTAAAGTTTTGTAAATTAAATGATTATAATCTTTGCAGCTTTTAGAAACGAAGTTAAAGGCATAATAAAAAAAATCAGACACCGTGGCACTTCATATGGATTTATCGGCAGTAAAAATAATGTCTGTAATGGATATCTTAAAATTGACGGTAAAGAACAGGAAATTCTGATTTGCATAACAGGCATGGGCGCGGATAATGCCATGCGGGCAGCAGAAAAAGTAATGCATGCCGGGATAAGAGGGATAAGAGATGCTGTTTTACTGGTGCTGGGTATTTCCGGCTCAACAGATGAAAGAATAAAGGAAGGAGATATTGTCATTTATAACAGGTTGTTAAACCTTGATTTTCTAAAAGTGCATAATAAAAGATCCTTACAATATTTTTTTAATGAAGACTATAAAGAATCAAAACCCTTACCCAAAGAGATATTGGATGGATTTATTGATTTAAATCATAAATGGCAGAACGATAGTTATAAGATCTATGAGGATTCCGGGGCATGTGTTCCTTTTTTGATTGGCACATATTTGGAAAAGCTGGAAATAGGAAGAAATTTTAATGTATCAGCAGTTGATATGGAAAGCTATCATATAGCACGGATTGCAGGAGAGAACAAAATACCTTTCGGTGTCATAAGAGCAATTTCAGACGATATCTTTACGGAAATACCGGATTATTTGCAGGATATTGGAAGCAGATCCCTGAGATACAAATTAGTTCTGTTTGCAAGAACTATTTTTTCTGTTGCCGGAATGAAGCAGATAATCAGGTTGTTAAAAGGAATGAAAAAGGCAGCAGACAATCTTAATGATTTTGTCATTAAAGAGATAATTCCCTTTATACATAAAAAATATTTTTTGAACTGTAAATAATTTAATAAACAGCAACAGCAATATCTTTATATTAAAAAGTGATTAAGTTCTGCCGGGATAATAAGGAAAAAGCCATGGATTTTTTAAATAAAATAACAGAAAAAGTGTTTGATAAAAGAAATATTCCGGGCGGGGATTTTTATTGCAGAGATACTTCTGTGGTTGCCAGGGAACTGCTTGGAAAAATTCTTGTAGCAGGAGATAAGGATTCGTATTGCGGTGGTTTCATTGTAGAGGATGAAGCTTATTACGGGCTTGATGACCCGGCAAGTCATGCGTGCAACGGCGCTACTCCCCGTTCAAAAATAATGTTTGAAAAACCGGGAATAGCCTATGTTTATTTTTGCTACGGAAACCATTATCTCTTAAATGTGGTTACTGAAAAACCGTCAGTGCCGGGTGCCGTTTTAATAAGAGCAATAGAGCCTGTTTTCGGAGTAGGGGAAATGATTAAGAGAAGACAGGTTGAAGATCTGGAAAGACTTGCAAAAGGACCCGGAAATCTTACAAAAGCGCTTGGAATTGAAAAAAGTTTTAATGGTAAAAATATGACAGGCTCTGAGGACAGACTGTTTATTGCTGATTTTGATTTTTCAGATTTGGATGCTGATGATAGTAAAAAGGAAGAAATCATAAAAATATCAGAAAAATACAGCAGAATTAAAGAAATATCATCTTCTTCACGGGTAGGCATAAAGCAGGGTACGGAGCTGATGCTGAGATTCTATATAAAAGGCAGCAGATTTGTTTCGGGGAAGCATAATTAAAATAGAAAATCAGGACAGAAAAACAATATATAAAAAATATAAGAGTTAAAGAAAAATAAGAATAAAAGGATCAAATATAAAAGGTGCCTGTGCCTTTATTTATATAGTACAGGCACCTTGATAAATCAGTAAAAGGTCTGCCGGCAGATGTCAGGAATGAAGTGAGTCTCGCACCTCACTGCTGATAGGTTTTATATTGAACGGAACACCCATTCTCTCACCATCATTTTTTAAATCTTCAATGACGGGCGCAATTATAGGTATGCCATGTTCCATATTGTATTTTTCGGTATCATATTCTTTCTCGCCTGCTATATAGATTCTGTCATGCTCCGGGGCTTTCGGAGCATCTTTAAGCATCTGTATTACATGATCCATCTGTTTTTTAAAGTCAATAACGGGTCTGAAAGCATTGATATCTATTGCCATGAAAAAGTGTCCGACATCAGCCTCTCTTTGTTCATGCGGAAATCCTATTTCTGTAAGATTGGATCCGCCTGAAAGGACACCGCATAGAATGTCTACAAGCAATGCAAGTCCGTAACCTTTGTAACCTCTCATGATATCAGGACCGCCAAGAGGCATTAGCGCTCCTATATATCCTGACTGACATTTTTTGGGATCATCAGTTATGTTGCCATCACTGTCGATTGCCCAACCGACAGGAAGCTTTTTGCCTTCTTTTTCATAAACTTTCACTCTCCCAATCGGTACAGTGCTTGTAGCCATGTCAAGGACATAAGGATATTCCTTATAAGAGGGAACAGCGACTGAGATAGGATTGGTTCCAAGCACAGCTGACCTTCCGTATGTTGGTGCAACCAGAGGCTGGGAATTTGTCATACTTATTCCTATCATATCTTCTTCCAATGCCATCATCGCATAATATGCGGCAATCCCGTAATGATCGCTATGTTTTACAGCTACAACTCCGACATTGCTTTTTTTTGCTTTCCGGATTGCTATTTTCATTGATTTATATGAAGCAACCTGTCCGCACCCGTTACCACCGTCAACTAATGCGGTGCTGTCTGTCTCGCTCAGTATTTTTATAGGCGTAAGAGGATTGATATTTTTGTTTCTCAACCTGTTGCCATAATATGAAGCCAGCCTTATCAGACCGTGTGAATCAACACCCCTGATATCGGCACTGAGAAGCACATCTCCCACTATTTCTGCATCCTCTTCAGGAACGCCGAGTTTTGCCATGTATGCAATCACATATGAAAGCAGGTCTTCTTTTTTAAATCTTAAAATTTCTACCATTTCATCTCCTTTGCAATTAATGTTAAAATATTAAAAAACTATCACTTATACTTTTATTTAATTATAGTTGTCCCGGTTTTTTTATTAAGCTAAAAGTATTATAATGATTTTTTTCACGAAAAATAAATAATAATATAGATTTTAACAGATTTACTTCTTTTATATGATTATAAATTTTTCCTTTTGGCAGGAGGTGCTTAATTGGAAAATGACTATTTAAGTAAAAATTCCCAAAATGATCAGTTCCGGGAAAAAAAATCTTCATATGAAAGCAGACATATATATGAAGAAGCGGTAAAAAACAAACTTGATGCTGAGTATAATGAAAAGAGAGGCAGAAGAGCTTTCGGTTATGTGTGGAATGTTGTATGGAGCCTGGTTTTTATAATTTTTTTTAATTTTTTCAGCAGATATATAGCTTATTTTCAATTTGAAAAAGTGGATGGAACTTTGCAGTGGAATGTTTATCCGATAATTACAGCAGGATTTTCAAAGCTGGTTCCTTTGATTACGGCAGGCCTGGTTGTAATTCTTATCGGTAATATCATCCTTTTAATATTTGACAGATATGTTCTTTCAAGAATAGTGGAAATTCTTTCATCTATTTTTGCAATAGCTGCTCTGGCAAACATCATACTGGTTTTTCCGTTTGATTTTAATGTAATACCTTACGATCAGTTATCCGGGATGCTGTCTTTAATATTAAAAATATTATTTGGTCTTGTTATTTTTATTCTTGTCATTTTAATAATTACAAATTTTGTGAAAATAGTCATAAAAATTGCAAAAAGGTGACAGGTTTTTCATTTTATAGAAAAAAATAGGGAAGGGAAACGACTTGAGTGTTTATGATGACGCATTAGAAATGCACGAAAAATATGTCGGCAAGATAAGTGTAATCAGCAAAGTACAGGTTAATTCAATTCATGATCTTGCAACAGCATACAGTCCGGGAGTGGCAGAACCTTGCAGACAGATACAGAAAGATCCCATGTTGAGGTATAAATATACTTCAATCGGCAATATGATTGCAGTTGTCAGCGACGGATCTGCTGTGCTGGGACTCGGTAACATAGGTGCTTTGGCAGGGCTTCCTGTAATGGAAGGCAAATGTGTTCTTTTTAAAGAATTCGGGGGAGTAAATGCTTTTCCTCTGTGTCTTAATACCCAGGATGCCGACACTATTGTTGAAACAGTAAAATTGCTTGAACCAAGTTTTAGCGGTATTAACCTTGAAGACATTTCTGCTCCAAGATGCTTTGAAATTGAAGAAAGGCTAAAGAAAGAAACGCAGATGGTAATATTTCATGATGACCAGCATGGAACGGCAGTGGTAACTACCGCAGGCCTTATAAATGCCATGAAAATCACCGGCAAAGATTTTAAAGATATAAAAGTTGTTGTAAACGGAGTAGGAGCTGCAGGCGTAAGCATAATCAAGCTGTTTATAAGACTTGGGGTCAGGGATATTGTTGCATGCGATTCAAAAGGAGCGATTTATAAAGGCAGAGCTGAAGGCATGAATGAATCCAAGAATGAAATAGCAGAGATTACCAATCATGAAGGATTAAAGGGCAGACTTGAAGAGGTTATTGAAGGAAGAGACGTATTTATAGGCGTTTCTGTTGCCGGGCAGCTTACAAAAGAAATGATTGCCAAAATGGACAAGGATCCGATGATATTTGCGCTTGCCAACCCTGAACCTGAAATATCCCCTGAAGAAGCAAAAGCAGCAGGAGTGAATATTATAGCAACCGGAAGATCCGATTATCCAAACCAGGTAAATAATGTTCTTGCATTCCCGGGCATTTTCAGGGGTGCTCTTGATGCAAGATCCACAGATATAAACGATGAGATGAAAATAGCTGCTGCCTATGCCATTGCGGAGCTTGTTGAAGAAAAAGAACTTAAATATGATTATATTATACCGATGCCTTTTGATCTGAGGATTGCTCCGAATGTGGCCAAAAAAGTTGCTGAAGCTGCAATAAAAACAGGAGTTGCAAGAATAAAAATAAATCCTGAAGATGTTCAGAAAAATGCAGTTGAGCTTATAAAGGCAGTCAAGGAAAGAAAAATATAAGCATAAATAAGTGAATAAATCATATTAAAAGCAACCGTATGAGTATAAGAAATTTCTTTTCCTCGTACTATGGTTTACCGAGAAGTGTTTTTATACTATTTATTGCCAGAGTAATTCATAGTATAGGCAGCTTTGTATACCCGTTTCTTACAATGCTGCTGACAATAAAGCTTGGTTATTGCGAGGAAATAGCAGGATATTATGTGACTGGAGTAATTGTTGCCGGTTCAATAGGACTGATACTTGGCGGCAAGCTTGCTGACAAATTCGGCAGAAAGAAGATTTTTCTTATTCTGAGCTTTATGAGTGCAACGATATTTGTTGCATGTGCTTTCGTAACGAATCCTGAAATAATACCCTGGCTTTTAATAATCTCAAATCTGTTTTTGGGAGGAGTTCTGCCCACAATCAATGCAATGCTGGCAGATTTAACGAGCGCAGATAAAAGAAAAGCTGCTTTTTCCCTTATATATCTTGGTACAAATATCGGTGTGGCAATCGGGCCTCTGATTGCAGGGTTTTTATTTAATGAATACATGAAACTCCTTTTTTTAATCGATGCTGCAACGACATATTTATCTCTTATCCTGGTAATATTTTTAGTCAGGGAAACCATTCCCACAAAAGAAAAAATAATGGAAGTCAGCAATAGCGATAACAGGTTTGAAAAACCTGAAAAAGGTAATATATTTATAATTCTTTTAAAAAGGCCGATATTTTTAATATTTACATTTATATCTCTGGTTTATGTATTCATTTATTCCCAGAATTATTTCAGTGTGCCTATTTATTTAAATGAAATTTTTTCAGAAATGGGGCCGAAGATATATGGTTCTCTCATGTCGGTTAATGCAATTGTAGTAATACTGCTGACAATATTTTTAATAAATCTTATGAAAAACACCAAACCGATTATAAATATTGCATTTGCAGGAGTTTTATATGCAATCGGTTTTGGCATTTTCTTTCTTGTTTCAAACAGATTTCTTTTGATAGGTCTTACGATAATGTGGACATTGGGAGAGATAGTGCAGACTATAAACACCAATGTTTATGTGGCGGAAAACTCCCCCATAACACACAGGGCCAGATTCAGCAGTGTAGTTTCTTTTATAACAGAACTCGGATTTATTATAAGCCCTATAATTATGGGGTATTTCATCAAACATTTCGGAATAAACAATATCTGGCTTCCGGTCATTATTATTTCAATCAGTGCAGCACTAATGATGTACATGCTTTATCTGGCTGACAGCAATAGAAATAACAGAAGCAGAAAGAAAACCATCATTTAATAAACCGAAACAAATATTTATAAAAATCCATCTGTCGGAATCTGTTTGTTAAAAATTCTTTTATAATGCCAGTTTGTATATTTCAAGAATATCTTTACTTTCCAGGCTTACAAATTTACCTACAGGACCTCTGTCTGCGCATTTGGCTGCCATTTCTTCAAGTCTTTCTGAATTTATTTTTACCTGACTCAGTCTTACAGGAAGATTGATATCTTTATAAAAGTTTTCAAGCATTCTTATTCCTTCAAGCGCCATGAATTCTTCTTCATTAAGATAACTGTCAACCCCCCATACTCTTGAAGCAAACTGGGCAAATCTTTTGATATCAGTCTTATAAACATATTTCATCCATGCGGGAAAAATAACAGACAGACCTGCTCCATGAGCTATATCATATATGCCGCTTAATTCATGCTCAATATCATGGGATGCCCAGTCGCCGATTCTTCCTGTATCCAGAAGTCCGTTGTGCGCAATTGTTCCGGCCCACATTATTTCTGCTCTTACATCATAATTGTCAGGAGTCTTTTTCACCAGGTATGCATTTTTAATCAGGGATTTCATGGTGCCTTCCAGCAGCCTGTCTGTTAGATCCACATTATCGACCCTGGTAAAATACCGTTCCATAAGATGGGCAAGTATATCTGAAATTCCGTAAACTGTTTGTTCATCCGGTAATGTAAATGTCAGCTCCGGATTTAGGATTGAAAATCTGGGACGCATGTTCTGATGGCCGCAATATCTTTTAAGCATACCCTCTTCCTTTGTAATTACAGTACTGTCGCTGTTCTCGCTCCCGGCAGCAGGTATTGTCAGGACAACTCCTATTGGCAGTATCTCAGCAAATTCTTTTTCAGAAGAAACAAACAATTCCCATACATCGCCAGCATAGTTTACTCCGGCTGCAATTGCTTTGGCAGAATCTATTGCACTTCCTCCTCCCACAGCAAGAATAAACTCAATATTATTCTCTCTGCACATTTTTATGCCTTCGTAAACAAGATCAAGTCTTGGATTGGGCTTTACTCCCGGAAGTTCAAAGATTTCTACACCTGCTTCTTTTAGTGATTTAATGACTTTGTCATACAAGCCGTACTTTTTGATGCTTGATCCTCCATAATGAAGCAGTACTTTATTGCTGAACTTTATGGTTTCTGAACCGACTTCTTTTTCTGTATCTTTTCCAAATATTATCTTTGTGGGATTATAGTAAGTAAAATCTTTCATTTGACTCTCCTTGTCTGTGGGTAAAAAATATTTCTTAATAATTATTATTTATTTAATTATAAATCTGATAAAAATTAACTAATGTAAAATATTATCAGTTTTTTGTTTTTAAACCAATTGTAAGTTAAGCAGAGCAGACAGAAAAAATTAACTGTTATTTATTAAGTTTCAGGCATAATCATGGATTTATTTTGAATTCAGCACAGGTATTCTTCCATTCTTCCGAACTTGTAAATGATCTGAATAAATATTTCCTTGGCATACCACTGTTAATAGCAGCAAGCCAGCTATCAAAGCCTTCGCTGTCCGGTTTTCTGAAAAGAATGCCGGAATAAAGATATTCAAGGAATTCAGAATTATTTTTTTTCAAAATCCTGGAAATGTTTTCCTCTGAAAAAAACAGGCACTCTGCAATATCGGACGCACTTTTAATATTATTATCAAGAAGATACTCCCAGTGCTCAAGGCCTTCGGTATCCGGCTCTCTGAGAAGGATGCTGTTGTAAAGAAGCGTTATAAAGCCTTTTGAGGGGAAGGCATATAAAGACAAATAATATTTTAAGGAAAAACTATCAGTATTAAAAAAATTACTGCTTCCGTAAATCGAATTATCTGCAATATTTGCCAAATTTCCTGCACTATCATTATTTTCTTCACTTGCGGAAGGATTCTGTGTATCTCCATTATTATTATCACCATCTTCTTCTTCATCATCTTTTTCAGTCCCGCTGGCGAACGGATCGGATAAAAGGAACGGATAAAAACTCACATTATCTGCAACAGAATCACCGGTGCCAAGCGGATTATTTTCCGGACTATAGGGACCTGAATCAGAACCCCACCAGTTATTTTCCGCTGAATTGACTATCCCGGAAACAGAACTTATGGAAGCAATACCGGAATGATTGACTGATGAATTATTATTGATTGAACAGCCAGATATTATTAAATTGCCAAGGTTATATATTCCTCCGCCATCACTGTTTGTTGAAGAGTTATTGCTAATCAGGGAGGCAGTTATAGTTGCCGTCCCGTCATTGTAAATTCCACCGCCATAAAGAGAGGCTTTATTGTTTATAATTTTTGAATTATTGATTGATAGGATTCCGCCACTATTATTTATACCTCCCCCAAAAGTACTTGAATTGTTTTCTATTAAACATTCTTTAAGATAAATAATTGTTGAATTTTTATTAAGAATCCCGGATCTTGTACCATTGGTAATTTTGACTTTTTCCAGATAAATTTTTCCGCCGCCATCCGCGGATATAACATTACCCGTAACTCCCGACGGCAGGCTTATTACGGTAGTATCGCTGCTGTTCCCAATAAGGTGTATTTCCCTGCCGGAAGGTATGTTTATGATCAGCTGCTCCGAATAAGTACCGCTTTCTATATAGATATAATTGACATCAGAACTGTTTGCAAGAGCGCTATTTATGCCGGATTGAATACTTTCACAAGAGTGAACATTTATGTCATCTGCAAATAATTTTAACGGTGTCTCCAAAGTAATAATAGCAACAAAAAGAAGGCTGATAATAATTATTGTGATAATCTTTTTCATAACAAGGCCTTCCTGCAGATTAATTAATATTTATTCAGCTGTATAAAACTTATTCTTTTTGATTATTCACTTACTTAATAAATATTATAAACTAATATTTATTAACATATATTAATTTTATATAACATAATATAAATATTAGTTCAATGATTTATTTAAGAGTTTTGTTGACATTATTATCAAATTAAGCAGGCAAATCTTCTGCTGCCCGGCTCTGGTATGAATCCTCTGTGGAGAGAAATGCGATTTTTGGTTTCATTTTCCCTGATCCATATAATTTCTGCAAGTATAAATTTAGTTGATAATAATTTTTGATAATTATCGAAATATAAATTATCATATTAAGCAAAATGATATTATTTCCGACTGTTTTTATAACTTTTTTTATTCTTTATTATCTTGCCCGGTGTTTACTTATTTAAAATAAAAAAAGGAGAAATGAAATGCAGAGAAGAGCATTAGTAAGAGAAATCTATTTCTATATAGTCTGTGTAATTGCACTGATAATTTTTATTATCGGCATAATTGGTCTTGCGGGCGCAATAGCAAACTATATCAAACCAAATACATATATTACAAAAGCAAGCATGATGCCTGGATATAAAGAACTGTATAAAGATATGAGCGAGCAGGAGCTTAATGCCTTGATTGAGGAAGAAGTTCAAAGTTCTGTTAATAATGAAAGAAATTTTGCGCTTAAAAGCATAATAACCAACTCAATAATGATTGTAATTACCATTCCTCTTTTTGCTTTTCACTGGAAAAAGGCGCAGGAATTATGGAGGCTGAACCAGCAGGAAAACTAACTGATTAAAATAAATAACCGGACTATAACATAAAGTTTTACAGACAAGAGTTTTGTGTTTCTATCTTTTTTTTCAAATCACTGAGTTCTATGTGAAGGGTCTCCCATTGTGAAATTTTCTCGTCAAGTTCCTTTTTGCACTCACCGTATTTTGAGAAAATTGACTGTTCCTCATTATTGTCATAATTGATTCCTGAAGGTGATTCAAGCTGCTTTGAAAGCTCCTCAAGTTCGTTTTCAAGTTTTTCTATGGATATTTCGCAATTATTTATGCTGTTTGTGATTTTTCTCAGAGATCTGTGAAGCTCTTTTTTTTCTATATAATTTTCTTTTCCGCTATGCTGTTGTACCGATATTTTATTATCCTTAAATTTATTACTGATTCCGAGTTCATTAAGGGAATCTATTTTTTTCTTCTCCAGAAAATCAAAAATACTGCCAGGGTAGGAAGTTATTTTATGATTGTGAAATTCGTATACCTTGTCTGTAAGACCGTCAAGGAACTGTCTGTCATGCGAAACAATAACTAAAGTCCCATTAAAATTCTGAAGAGCTTGTTTTAATATATCTTTCGAGCGCATATCCAGATGATTTGTAGGTTCATCAAGAACAAGCAGATTATATGGTTTCAGCAATAGCTTAATGAGAGCAAGCCTTGATCTCTCTCCGCCAGAAAGAACTTTCACTTTTTTGTCAATATCATCATTTTTAAATAAAAAAGCCCCAAGAAGAGATCTTGATTTTGTTCTTATATCACCGACAGCTATTCCGTCTATGGTTTCAAAAACTGTCAGGTTTTCATTCATTAGTTCATCCTGGTTTTGTGCGAAATATCCTATCCTGACATTATGGCCGATCTTTAGGTTTCCCTTAAAATCAAGATCCCCTGCAATTATTCTTGAAAGAGTTGTTTTCCCTTCACCATTTTTTCCGACAAATGCAATTTTCTCAGAACGCCTGAGAACAAGGTCAATATTGTCAAGCACCATATTATCACCATAGTTTTTTGATATCCCGACTGCCTCTATGGCAATATTTCCGGAACGGGGAGCAGCAGGAAATCTGACCTTTATTGAAGAATTATCTTCTTCATCCATATGTATAATATCCATTTTTTCCAATTGCTTGATCCGGGACTGTACCTGAATAGCTTTTGATGCCTTATATCTGAATCGTTCTATAAATTCTTTCGTATCATTAATTTCCTTCTGCTGATTCCTGTATGCTGCAAGCTGCTGAGCGCGTCTTTCCTTTCTCAGGGTGACATATCTTGAATAAGGAACTCTGTAATCATAGATGTTTCCAAGAGATATCTCTATTGTCCTGTTTGTTACATTATCCAGAAAAGCTCTGTCATGGCTTATCAGGATTGCGGCACCGCCGTAATTTGAAAGAAATTCTTCAAGCCACTGAATAGACTCAATATCAAGATGATTGGTAGGTTCATCAAGGAGAATTATGCCAGGATGCTTTAAAAGAATTTTTGCAAGTTCAATTCTCATCCTCCAGCCGCCGCTGAATTCAGAAGTCTGCCTTGCAAAATCCGCGGCCGCAAAGCCAAGCCCGGAAAGAGTTTTTTCAATTTTCTCTTCCATTTTGCCGGCACCGAGAGTTTCAAGCCTGATATTTAGATCAGCCATGCTGCTCAGGAGTTTTAAATATTCTTCTGAATGGTAATCACTGCGTTTTTCTATTTCATTATTAATTTTCTTTATCTTTCTTTCTATTTCAAGAATCTGGCTAAACGCCGTTTTTGCCTCATTGAAAAGTGTCCTGCCGTCTGCACACTTCATTTGCTGGGGAAGATAGCCTATGGTCAGGTCTGAAGGCTTCTCAATATTTCCTGAATCAGCAGATTGTTCGCCTGTAATTATTTTAAGCAAAGTCGTTTTACCTGCTCCGTTGTTGCCGACAAGTCCTATTCTGTCCTTTTGTTTTATAAGAAAAGAGATGTTGTTGAAAAGCACACGTTCTGCAAAACTCAGATATATGTTATTTAAAGAAATCATTATTGACCAACCATTACTGCCGGATGGTAAAAAATAAAAGCCGATTATTGCTTTACTTCATTATCATATTTCAAACTTTAAATTAAACAATAATTTTAACAAATAATCAAAGCTGCCCGACGCTTGATTGTTATTAGTCGGAGAGGGAAACCGATGTTAATTTATCCAGATATAATTTTATTTGATTTATATCTTAATTTTTTTTAAGATGTTTGATTGTTGTGCAGATTTTTAAATCATATGGGATTCATATGGGATTTTGTAATTTAATTAAAGGCATAGCAAGGATTTTGCGACTGGATTTTCAGTTATGAATAGAAAAGCTTTAAATAAAAAAATAAGAGTAGATCTGGTTTTTACAAATAATTTTGATCCTGAAATATATAAAAATACAATAAAGGATTCTGTTTGTGCAGTTATAGACACTATTACTGCAACATCATCCGTTACAACCATCTTCGGCTCAGAATGCAGCAGGATTGTTCTGTCCAAAGAAGTTGAGGAAGCTTTTCTTCTCAAGAAGATATTGCGGGACTATCTTCTGTGTGGCGAGGAGGGTGGTATAAAACCTGAAGGATTTGATTATGGGAATTTCCCTTCAGAGTTTTCAGAAATGAATCTAAAAGATAAGAAAATAATCTTAAAATCTACAAATGGGACTGTATCTTTTTTCAAACTCGTGGAAGCAGAATATGTTTTTGCAATGTCTCTTCTTAATCTTAAGTATTCTACAAAAGTTATTTCTGACATGGCAGCAGAAAAAAATAAAGATATATTTTTGGTATGCTCAGGAACCGAAGGAAAAATAACTTATGAGGATGCTTATACTGCGGGGATGGCAATACAGTATCTGATGAAATTGACTGACTTGAAATTAAGCGATTCAGCAAGGATTGCTCTTGATATTGTAAAGTCCAACAAAGAATTAAGCATCAAGGAAGCCATTGAACATTTTGAGAATATGGAAAGATTAAAGGAGATGGGTTATTACAAAGAGCTGATATTCTCAACGAGACTTGATGTCTATAATCTGGTATCTGTTTTAAGGATAATGAGCCTGAATGACGCCCAAAAGCAATCAGGTTCAGACAATCATAGAGATCTTTATGATTTGTTTAAATCCTCAAAAGAAAAACATCCTTTTGACAAAATACTGCTACTGGAACGTTTTTAGGCCGGTAGCTGTTCTAAAAATAAATGGTGTCCTTGGGCAGATTCGAACTGCCGACACCAGGTTTAGGAAACCTGTGCTCTATCCATCTGAGCTACAAGGACACATTGCGAATTAACGATAATTTATTTAAATGTTTATTGGGTGATTTGTCAATATTTATATCCTTTTATGAATGGCTGCTTCTTATAAATCTTTAAGAATTAGTTTCTGACATGATATTTTAGTATTCATCCGGATACGATTTATTTTGATTCATAAAAAAACAAATACAATAAAATCATTATTAAAATCACTGTTAAGGTGAAGCCAAATGCCTATATTTCATGTTTTTATTAATGTAAGACCTGAAATGATTAATTCTTTCAGGAAAGAAACCGCTGAAAATATAGCCGGAAGCATCAGGAAGCCTCACTTGTTCATAGGGAAATCCCTTATTATAGTAAATGGAAAAATAATGTCAAAGAAATGATGCAGGAGTCTTTTGGAAGCATAAAATATAAAGCGTGCTTGCCAAAGATAAAGAATAAAATACTATCCAAATCGTTTGACAAAACATTTTAAAGAAAATTATAATAAGGCAGTCTGTTAGTGCGTTAATGTTATATTTATAAATATCTGCAATGTTCTTATTGCCTCTATATTAACATATAGAGTATTGGAAAATTCTTATACCAGAAATTTTGGATGGCAAAAGAAATAAAAACTTCAAGAGAAATAGTAAATGATGCTTTAAACCATAAGGAAACTTACAGAGTGCCAATGGATCTGGGCGGGCAGAGCAACTCAACGCTTACATTGAAAGCCTTAAATAATTTAAATGAATATCTTTACGGCTCAAAGGAAGTGCAGAGCGCTAATCTGATGGCGAAGCATTTCCAGAGCGTGAACACTCCGGAAGAAATTCTTGTAAAGTTTAATATAGACTTAAGAAGTATTACACCGGGAAAACCGAAAAACAAAAAAAAGGTTTCTTTTCCTGACGGAAGCTATATTGATGACTGGGGAATAAAATACAGTCCTTCAGGAAAAGGCCTTTATTATGATATTTCAGAATTTCCATTAAAGAACTATGAAGAATCAGATATCGAAAAATTTGACTGGCTGGATCCTGATGATGAGGGATGGACTGAAGGTATCAGGGAAAAGACAGAAGATTCTTTCTTTAATACAGATTATGCATTAATCGGGAATATGACTTCAGCACAGATATTTGAAAGATGCTGGAATTTAAGAGGATTCGAAGATTTTTTGATGGATCTTTTCATTAATAAAAACTATGCTCACAAACTGCTTGATAAGGTAACAGGCATACAGATTCAGAGAATTAAAAATTTTATCGGCATCACGGGAAAGTATCTGAGCATATTCAAGATCTCAGACGATCTTTGCGGACAGCTTGCTCCGTTCATTTCTCCTGAGACCTATGAGGAGATGATAATGCCTTATCATAAGGTTTATATAGAAGAGATGAAAAAACTTACGGATGCAAAAATCGCACTTCACTGCTGCGGGAACATAAGGCCCCTTCTTCCAAAACTGATTGAAGTTGGTTTTGAAGTCATGCATCCCTTCCAGCATTCAGTTCCTGAAATGGATCCCTCAGAATTAAAAAGAGAATTTGGGAAAGATGTTATATTCTGGGGCGGAATAGATGTTCAGAAATTTCTCCCGAATGCAAAAATAGATGAGGTAAAGAAAGAAACACGGAAAATCATTGAAATAATGCATACCGGAGGAGGATATATTTTCTCTCCGAGTCACAACATACAGGCAGATATTCCTCCCGAAAATCTGGTTGCAATGTATGAAGCTGCTTCAAATATAAAATTTGAATAATCAATAATTAAAAAAGTATTTATAAACATTGAGCAGAAAAATGTTTAAAAAACTTATACAGATTGGTTTTATAAGCAGAGAGCTTGACAGGGTTTTAAAAAGCTATACCGATATATACAACATAGGACCCTGGTATATATTAAAATTCTGCCCTGACAATGTTCAGTTAATGGAAGTTTATGGAAAAAGACAGGATTATGCGATGAATGTTGCTGTATGTCCTATAGCAGATATAAGATTTGAGTATATTGAACCTGTAACGAAATCCATTTTCAGTGATTTCTATGATGAATATGGCGAATATGCCGTTCATCATCTTAAGCTGGGAGGCCAGGATTATAAAACCTCATTTGATTTTCTGGTTTCAAAAAACATAAAGGCAATACAGACCGGGCATCAGAACGGAGGTTCGGGGAAAAACATTTATACTTTTATGGATACATGGAAAGAGCTTGGTTTTATAACTGAGATTGTTGAGATTACAAGTGATTTTATAAAACCTGAACCGGAGAAATGGTATCCGGAAAAGAATAAGGATTTTAAGCCTGTTTTTAAAAAAGCTTCAATGATAGGCGTTCTTGTTAAAAATATTGAGGAAAAGATAAAAGAGTATGAAAAATTAGGAATAGGGCCATGGAGCATAAATGATTTTCATAAAAAAAGCGGTTCAGATCTAAATTTAAAAGCAGCTTTCTGTAATAGGGAAAATGTTATATTGAAGTTAATCCAGCCGGACCCCGATTCATTTTTTGCCAGTCATCTTTTGAAGCATGGAGAAGGCATCCATCATATAAAGATGGAGGTTGATGATTATGAAGATATTTTGCAATATCTTCAATCAAAAGGACTGGATATTATTTATTCAGGAAAGTATTTAAATGAAATAGAATTTTCTTTTATAGATACACGGAAGCATCTGAATTTTATAGTTGAAATCTCTGATAAAAAAATTGACGGATTTCTAACAGATATTCCTATTATTCATCCATAAATAGTTTTATAAAATCTTAAATTATTCTGAAAGGCAACAGATGGGAAAAGTAAAAATAGGTATACATCAACATGTATTTACCGGCAAGATAACAGAGCGGAATCTGTCAGTACTTGATTATGCCAAGGAAATCGGGTTTGATTCCATGGATGTAAATCTCAGAAACACCGAGTTTGAACTTACCGGAACTCTCAGGAAAAGGGCTGAAAAATTAGGACTTGTACTGACAGGCGGAGGTTCTCTGCCAAAAACAAAAGAGCTTGTTTCACCCGAAAAAAGTAAAAGATCAGAAGCTGTTGAGTATATGAAGGAACTTGTAAGAAAAGCCTATGAACTGGGCATAGAAGTTTATCACGGACTGATTTATGCAACAGGCGGTGTCTTTACGGGAAAAAGTCCGACTAAAGAAGAACTGGGATATGCTGTTGAAGGCATAAAGGAAGTTGCACAATATGCCGGGAAATACGGAGTCATGCTTGGTCTTGAGACAGCAAACCGTTACGAGACTTATCTGGTAAATACTGTTGAGGGTCTGTTGAAAATGCTTGATGAAATCAATGAACCCAATGTAGGTTTGCTTCTGGATACATATCATATGAATATTGAAGAGAAAGATTTATATAAATCCATAGTATCTGCAAAAGGCAGGACAATACATTTTCATGTCAATGAAAATGACAGAGGTACTCCGGGTACCGGACACATTCCCTGGGATGATGTTTTCAATGGTTTGAAAGATATCGGTTATGACAGGGTAATATCTATTGAAAGTTTTGTGGATGATTCAATAGATGTTGCTTCTCTTGCCGCAGTATGGAGAAAGCTGGCTCCCGGCACAGAATCTCTTGCAAAAGAAGGATATGCATTTATAAGAAAGATGTCCGAGAAATACTCTCTTATCTGATTTTGACCAAACTGGCAAATAAGCTATAATCATCTGATTATAATTAAAAGATAACCAGTATTTAATCCTGTGATAATAAAATATTTATTTGATTAGATATAGCTTATGAGAGCAAACAGATTGCTGAATTACAGCCTTTATTTTACAATGAGTGTTTTTGCTGCGACTTTTACCATTGCAAGTCCCATAATGATTGAAATCAGCGGGAGCATTTCACAGGATATTTCAGATATGGGACTTATTATGACATTATTTTCAACCGGATTTGTTGTTAGTTCGCTTCTTACAGGTATTCTGACAAGATTTATGTCAAAAGCTTTGATTTTGAATATAGGTCTTATAATACAGGCAGCCTTTATAATGGCATTTGGATTCTCGAAATCTTTTCCCTTAATGCTTTTTGTTTATTTTATGATCGGTTTTGCAGGAGGGCTGATCGAAACACTTGTAAGCCTCATTCTTCCGGAAATAAATAAAACGCAGACAGCTTATTATATAAATATATCCCAGGTTTTTTTTGGAGTGGGTGCTTTTGCAGGACCTTATCTGAGCTCCCTTATTGTAAGGACCGGAGCAAACTGGCAGCTTGCTTACTTCGTTCTGGCTTTTCTTTCATTTGTAGGTTTTGTTTTTTTTACAATACTTAGAATAAGATTTAAAACTCTTTTTTCTTTGCCGGAAGTCAGCAATACTGCTGCATCTTCTTCTTTTTGTAATGAAAACATCTGCAAAGTTAAAAACAATTATACTGTCAGGATTTTTATTTTAGCCTCTTTTATAATGATTTTATATATTGCATCGGAAGACGGACTAAATGCATGGATTCCAACTTTTTTCAGGCTTGAAAGAGGATTTTCTATCTATAATTCTTCCCAGATACTTTCTTTTTACTGGCTCGCAATAGCAGCGGGAAGACTGGCTATAGGATTGCTCGCAAAGAAGCTGGATCTTTTAAAACTTACCATAATAATAAGTATCGGTGGATTTATTTCCATTCTTTTGGGAATACTGCTTGAAAACAGATATCTGAATCTTGTTTTTTTTATATTTACCGGATTATTTTTTTCAGGTATATGGCCCAATATTGTCGCGCTCTCAATGGATTATTTCAGGAACGATAAAAGAAAAGACACTTTTGTTTCGCTGATAATAGCATTCGGCGGCATTGGAGCTTTAATGGCTCCGTGGATAGTAAGCAGTATTTTTAAGATATCGAATTTACTTATAGGTCTGCTGTCCTGTGCGCTGTTTATGCTTATTGAAATAATTCTGCTAATATGCCTGTCGAAAATAAAAGTAAAAAACGGAAATTAATAAATTATTTTCAAAAACCAGGAATTTTTTTAAAAACTGTTTAAAATAAATACCTGGGGATAAAAAAGCTGTAAAAAGTAAAGATATAAAATATCTGGTTTTAAAAGGTGCTCATGAGAAAAATTATTGATTTGCCGCACAGAGTCTGCACTTCTACCTGCTATATAAATGGTCTGGAGGATATTTTTGAGTGGAAGGGATATAGATTTCCTGATTACTTTCTGTCGGTGATGGGGGGAATGGGAGAATTTACATATCTGAAATTCAGGAATGCAAACCCTCCTGAAATGGTTTATTGCGGGGCAAATCCAAAATACCTTTTGAAAGAATTAGAGAAAATAATAGATTTTAAACAGGAAGTGATTGAAAACAGGACTTTCAGATATACTTTTTCAAAAATAAAAAAATATATTGACGAAGGCAAGCCTGTTGTTGCAGGAGCGCTTGACATGTATTATCTACCTTATTTTGAAAGCACATATAAGAAACAGCATATTCCCATACATTACATACTTATAGTCGGATATGATGATAAGGCAGAAGAAATTTTAATAAAGGATTGTACGTATAGCGGACTAAAGAGAATTTCTTTTAAAGAAATTGAGAAAGCCCTGGATGTAAATGTTAAAGGGATGAGCAGAAAAAATACAATACGTGTATTTAATCTGCCTGAAAGGCTTCCGGAAGAAATTGATATTGCCAGAAAAGGTCTCAGATATAGGGCAGAAAAAATGCTTAGACCCCCGGTAAGCATGTTCGGTATTCCTGCCATGAAGAAACTTTCCAGAGAAATAGCGGGCTGGAGTAACGAAGCTTCATTCGACCATCTTATTAGTTATGCAACAATCCCACCTCATATTCCAAAAAAATTTGATAACAGCGATGGGATGAGGCAGTGGAAATCTTTAGTTTTAAAAGAGCTGGGGAACAGGTATAAAATTCCCGAATGGATCAAGGCTTCTGCGATTTTCCGATCATCAGGTGAAATATTTAAAGAAATATGTTTTGCTGCCTCAGTAAGGGATAGAGCGAAAGTATCAAAACTATTGCTTGAAGCGGCAGGACTTGAAGAAAAAGCATATCGCATTATTGAATCTATGTCTTTATAGACAGCGGTAAAATATCTGGCATCAGGTTATATTCTCTCGGCAATTCTGGCTATTTCAGCAAAATCATGTGCATTAAGAGATCCTCTGGTAGCGGCAAGTCCGTCAACACCTTTTATTTTTAAGATTTCTTCAGAATTGGCAAGATTGACACTGCCGCCATAAATTACCATTATATTTTCGCCAAGGTTTTTGTCATAGATCTTTGACAAAGTGTCTCTAATAAACTGATGTGAATTTTTAATTATATCCGGTGTTGCGGCATCAGTTTTGCCTATTGCCCAGATCGGCTCATACATCATTACTGTGTCTTTAATGAAATCATAGGGCAGGTTGTGCAGAATCACCCTTATTTGTTTCTCAAGAGTTAAATCGGTAAGCCCGAAGTTTCTTTCTTCCTCGGTCTCTCCTATCAGGATAATCGGAGTAAGACCGGCTCGATAGCAGGCATGCACTTTTTTATTTAAGATCTGGTCGTTTTCATTAAAATATTTTCTTCTTTCAGAGTGTCCTATGAAAACATAGGTGCAGCCAAGATCTTTTAAAACAAGGGGGGAAATAGCTCCTGTGTAAGGACCTGCATCTTCCCAGAATACATCCTGTCCACCGAAACAGATTCCTGTATCTTTAAAAATATCAGATGCCTGAGGTATATTTAAAAAATCGGGCAGAACACAAATCTTTACTTTCCCGGACTTTATGTTTTCCATTTCTTTTATTAAAGCTTCTGCATATTCCCTGAATTCTTTTCTGCTTTTAAAATATATTTTTTGATTTGAAACAATCAGTTTTTCCATTTTCGCTCTTTTCTATCCTATGCTCTTTTTTGACATTTTTTCTAACACAATATTTGACTCATTTTCAAGCTTAAAGAATTCCTCATTCAATGAATTATTTATTTTTTCAATTATATTTTTATATTCCTGTCTGCTGGCAAGGTCCTGAAAATCCTGAATAATATTATCTGCCATGGGGTCTATGGGTTCTCCTATGAAAATATGGATTTTTTTAAACTGATTGAAAAAAATAGTAATCAGTCCTTCTATTACAGGCCTTCTTACAAACCAGTCTTTTCTTACAGGTCCTTTAAAAATATTGGAAATATATACAGGTATTATTGGTAATTTTAGCTTATAGCTCAGGTAAGCGGTGCCTTTAAAAAAATCGCTTAGCTGATTTTTTTTATTTAATTTGCCTTCAGGAAAGATGCCGAGAAAAATATTCTTTGTGCTTTTTTCTTTATTTGTTTTATTCAATCCAGCAAATGCTTCTTTAATTGTATTGATTGTTTTAATAAAATGTTTTTTAAAAACAGGGATGCTTTCAGTAAATTTTGAGAAGAAAAAGTTGGAAATCTTTGTTTCAAAACATTTGCTGTCAGCAAGAAAAATTATTTTCTTTTTTAAAGCAGCCAGAACAATAATCGGGTCTGCTCCGGTAATATGGTTAATCGCAAGAATTGCGGGTCTGTCAATATCAAGTCTTTTTATGTTGAATATCTTTTTTCTCAGTATCAGTCTGTAGAAATTGATGAAAATTATTTTTGGTGATTTATAAAATATTTTTTTTAAAAATTCTATGATTTTCATAATATAAAAATATTAAAATAATTCAAAATTGCTTATATGAAAAGAATTATACCAGTGGTTTTTATTCAATACAATTATATAAATATTTACAATTATGCTCTCGTTATATAAACAAACATAATATCAGCTGACTGTATTTATCGTTCTGGCAAACTGGCTTTTATAGAGTTCGGCATAGAAACTATTTTTATTCAGTAATTCGTCATGCTTTCCCTGCTCAATTATTTTTCCATGGTTCATTACAAGTATCATGTCTGCTTCACGGATTGTCGATAATCTGTGGGCAATGACAAAATTTGTTCTGCCTTTCATCAGTCTTGTCATCGCATTCTGTATATAGGACTCTGTTCTTGTGTCTACACTGCTTGTTGCTTCATCAAGGATAAGGACTGTCGGATTTGCAAGAAGAGCCCTTGCAATTGTTATCAGCTGTTTCTGGCCCTGCGATATATTTGATGTTTCCTCATTCAGTACGGTTTCATACCCGTTCGGAAGAGTCCTTATGAAATGGTCTGCATGGGCAGCTGTTGCGGCAGCAATTATTTCATCATCAGTCGCTCCGGATCTGCCATATGCAATATTGTCTTTTATGGTTCCGTTTAAGAGCCATGTGTCCTGCAGAACCATGCCGAACATGCTCCTGAGATTATTTCTTTTTAATTCTCTTATATCTATTCCGTCAAATGTTATTTTCCCGCTGTCTATTTCATAAAATCTCATAAGCAGATTAACAAGAGTTGTTTTTCCTGCTCCGGTCGGGCCGACGATTGCAACTGTCTGGCCCCTGTTTACATCGATATTCATATTTTCAATCAGGGAAACCTCTTTTTTATAACTGAAAAAAACATCCTCAAATTTTATTATTCCCCGGGGTGATATTATCATCTTTGCATCTTTGGCGTCCTGAATTTCTTCTATTTCATCCATGATTTCAAAAACACGTTCTGCTGAAGCGATGGTTGACTGAACAAGATTAGCTATATTGGCAGTCTGCGATATAGGTTGCGTAAACTGTCTTGAATACTGAATGAAAGCCTGTATATCACCTACATTCAGAGTCTGTCTGATTGCAAAAATGCCTCCGACTATACAGATAAGAACATAAGAAAGATTGCCTATAAAGTTCATCAAAGGCATTATTATTCCCGACATAAATTGCGCCTTCCAGGAATAATTATACAATTTGTCATTAAATTTTTTGAATTTGCTTATTGATTTCCTTTCATAATTATAAGATTTTACAATTACATGTCCTGTATACATTTCTTCTGCATGGCCGCTCAGGTTGCCGAGTGTTTCCTGCTGTGAAGCAAAAAATTTCTGTGATTTTTTTGTTATGAACATCATTGTCAGTGCATATAAAGGCAAAGTCAGTATTGTTATCAAAGTAAGCATCGGACTGATTGTAAGCATCATTATGATTATTCCAAGCAATGTGATGGTTGATGCTATAATCTGTCTCAGACCTTGTTGAAGAGTAGTAGCTATATTATCGACATCATTTGTGACTCTGCTCAGAATTTCCCCATGAGTTTTTGAGTCAAAATATTTTAAAGGCAGTTTTGCCAGCTTTTCATTGATATCTTTTCTCATTGAAAAAACAATTTTCTGGGAAACGGAAGCCATTATATAAAAACTCAGATATGTGAAAGCAGAACTGATTATATAGAGGGTAAGCAAAACAAGAAGTATCTTTCCTATATAAGCAAAATCTATGCCGTCGACTACTGCAGTCTGTGTCTTAAAAGCTCTTAATTTCGACACAAAACCTTCAACCAGTTTGTTTGTAGCCATACCCAGGATTTTAGGCCCGACAATATTAAAAACCGTACCAAGTATTGTAATTAAAAAAGTACCGATAAGTGCCCATTTCTGAGATCCACAGTATTTTAACAGCCTTCTGAATGTGCCTCTGAAATCCTTTGCTTTTTCGGCAGGCATTCTACCGCCATGTCCAAACCCTCTTGCATGTCCGAATCCCATGGAAGGTTTCTGGGTTTTGTTTTTTTCATTCATGACAGATCCTCTTCAGATAACTGGGATGCAACAATTTCACGATAAATGCTACATGTTTTCAGAAGCTCTTTATGTTTTCCTTTGCCGACTATTTTTCCTTCTTCAAGTACTACAATAGCATCGGCATTCATCACTGTGCTTATTCTCTGACTTACTATTATCACTGTGGAATCTGCTATTTCTTTTTTTAAGGCACTTCTTAATTTTGCGTCCGTTTTGAAATCAAGCGCAGAAAAACTATCGTCAAAAATAAATATTTTAGGCTTCTTTATAAGAGCTCTTGCAATGCTCAGTCTCTGTTTCTGTCCTCCGGAAAGATCAGTTCCTCCCTGAGCGATCAGGGTATCAAAACCGTCTTTTAATTCGTCAATAAATTCTTTTATCTGTGCAGTCTCGGCAGCCTGACTGATTTCCGGATCAGTTGCATTTTCATTACCGAATCTTATATTTTCTGCTATTGTACCGCTGAACAGTAAAGACTTCTGTGAAATAAGCCCTATATGGTCTCTTAGATCACTTTGTTTTATCTGTCTTATGTCGATTCCGTCAATGAATATATTACCTTCCTGTATATCATAAAATCTGCAAAGCA
The DNA here is from genome assembly GCA_012837825.1 of Actinomycetota bacterium. Taxonomy (NCBI): domain Bacteria; kingdom Bacillati; phylum Actinomycetota; species Actinomycetota bacterium. Next base: position 25,784 of record DUQM01000072.1, read on the forward strand.
GATTTATAATTGTAGATTTTCCACATCCGGTACTTCCCACTATTGCCGTGGTTTCTCCCGGTTCTGCAGTAAATGATACGCCATTGACGACAGGCTGTTCCGCCCCTTCATAGCTGAAAGCCACATTCTTAAATTCCACCCTGCCTTTTATTGCGCTGAAGTCTGCAGGATTTCCAGAATCTTTTATCTCCGGCATGACATCAAGCACTTCATTTATTCTGTCTGCAGACGCCTGCGCTCTCGGGATTAATATAAACATCATTGTACCCATTAAAAATGAAAACATTATCATGAAAGCGTACTGAATGAACGCAACCATATCTCCCACATTCATTGCCATTTTGTTTATTCTTATGCTCGAAAACCAGACTATGGCAACTGTGGCGGTACTTATAATAAACATCATTGAAGGATATATGAACGCCATTATCTTGTTTACCCTGATTGCATTATCCATAAAATCCTTATTGGCATCATTAAATCTCTGCTTCTCATCATCAACGCGATTAAAAGCTCTTATTACTCTTATGCCCATAAGATTTTCACGCATTATAAGATTAAGTTTGTCAACTTTTAATTGCATCAGCCTGAAAAGAGGCAACCCTTTTTTCCCTATAAAAATCATTATGGTAATCAGTATGGGCAGTATTACGGCAAAGATTATTGATAATTTCGCATCCCGGGTTACTGCCATTATAATGCCGCCGATACCCATCATAACTGCCATTACAAGCATTCTCATCATTATAAAAACATTCTGTATCTGGGTGACATCATTAGTTGTTCTGGTTATAAGTGATGCTGAGCCGAACTTGTCTATTTCATTCAGGGAATAGCTTTCAACTCTTGTAAATACTTTTTCCCTCAGGTCTTTTCCAAAAGCCATTGCAACTCTTGCAATTAAAAAACTTGCGAATATTGTAACTATTACAGAACCGGCTGTTACCAGCAGCATATAGATTCCGATTCTCAGGATATGAGTTATGTCGTTTTTAAGTATGCCATTGTTTATTATGTCTGACATAAGGTTTGGAAGGTAAAGATCTGCAATGGAATGCAGAAAAACAAGAACAACTGTTCCGACAAGCGGAAGAGCATATGGTTTTAATTGTTTAAAAAGCCTGAGCATAAAAAATATGAATCCTTTTAGTAATCAATATATGGATTAAAATTAAATTTATTAAAAACTTTTATCTTCTTTGAAATGTTCTGATTCCTCCAGTAATTTTTTTAAAAGAGAAAGTCCCTCAATTATTTTTATCCTTTCATCATGTCCAACTTTTTTTACTGTCTGCTCTATATAATCATTCATTTTTGTATGAAAATCGCCATGTTTCTTTTTAAAGCTTTCGGAGATGCTTACATAAACGACTCTCCGGTCCTGATCGCTTCTTCTTCTTTCAACAATTCCGAGTGTTTTCATTTTCTCTATTATCCCTGAAAGGGTGCTGTTGGAAATCCCGATAAGCTCGCTTAGTTCAGTTATTCTTATTTTTTTATGTTCACTTATTGTTTTTATTATTATCCCATGAGAGTGGCCGATACCTTCATTTTCAAGGAGTTTTCCCATTTTGTTCTTAAGCAGAACGAAAATCTGATAAAGAAGTTTTATTATATCGGTATCTGTTTTTAATTCTGTTTTATCCATTTTTATAATAGCAAACTGATGTTTTCAGATAAAATTATTTCGGATACGAATATTTCGCTTTCGAAATATTATTCTTATTAAAAAAATATGTCAATCATTTTTTTGATTATAGATGGGTTTCCAGGTATGTCCTTAAATTTGATTCACGGGATAATTTGAGTTTTTTGCGTATATTGAGGCGATGATAGTCAATAGCTTTTTTTGTAACACAAAGCTTGTCAGCTATTTCTTTTGACTGATAACCTTCTTTAATAAAAGATGCTATCTGCAGTTCCCTTGGCGTCAGATTTGAAACAGAAGAGGGTCTTTTCTTGGTTATCGGATAAATGATTTCATCGATAATCGCGCTGACAAGATCCACGTCTTTTTCATTTGCAGTTTTTTTCATATAATTAAGTAAAGGTTTTATAAATTTCTCAAGATTTGTTGAAATAGTGTTTTCAAGATTATTCTGAAATTCTTCTCTCTGGCTTAATATGCTCATAAGAATATTATTCTGCTCCTCAAGAGCCTTGAAGCGCTTCTCAATGTCCGTCAGGTTTTCTTTTATATATTTGTGAAAAGTAATATCCCTGATATATTCGATTATCAGAATAATATTGTTTTTTCTGTCAAAAACAGGTATAGAGAACAATTCATGCCACCCCGGAGTATCGCCTTCACGCGGATAGCTTATAATGTTCATCTGCGGCTCTTTGGTTTCAAGGGTTTTTAATGTAGGGCAGTCTTCACAGGGTTTTTTCCTTTTATGATAAATTGAATAGCATTTACGGTTAACAGGATTAACCCCTTTTGTATAAAGATTGTGAATTGTTGCATTTACATAACGGACAATCAGATCAGAATCAAGTACGCTTACGCCGTCCTGAATGAATTCGAGAATAGTATGGAAAAAACTGGAGCTTTTAAAGAAATCATCTCTGTCTTTTACAATAATTTTTTTTGAAGAATCCTGGTTTAGAATCCAGTTGAATACATTTTCATGCATATCGGATAAATTTAAATTTATTTATTCTTGGTATTATTTAATAATTATATATCATGCTGGTATTTATGAAAAATAATTAATAATAATTTACGTTGAAAACCAGCATAATTACAAGTTTCTGACCGGTACTAATAATACTAGTTATAAGCTGGTATAATATAAGTGTTTTTATGGTATTACCGGAAAAATATTTTGTTATATACTTAAAGAGTTGAATTAGCTTCAAAATCGGATTATCAAAAATAAAAAAAGGGGAAACATATGAGCAATAAAGATACAGCTCTGGCAAAACCCATTAAAATCGGAAAAAGAACAGCCAAAAACAGATTTGTCATTCAGCCGATGGAATGTGCTGATTCAAGCTTGAGCGGCGGATTCTCGGAAAGATCGCTTGAACGTTATAAAAATCTTTTCGAAGGCGATGCAGGAGTAATTATATTTGAATCAATAACAATGCAGTATGACAGCAGGGCAAGAAATTCACAGATAAGCCTTCAGCCGGATGATAAAGAGAACATCAGAGAATGGGAAAAATTTATAAAGGACATGAAAAAAATCAATCCCGATCCTCTGCTTATCGTGCAGCTTAACCATTCCGGAGAGGTTTCAGGAAGCCAGTTTTCAAAAAGAGTATGTGTCAAACCGCTACATGGTTTCGGCGGGGAAGTGATCGATGAAGATTATGTGGATGATACCATTGATTTGTTTGTAAAGTCGTCAAAGATACTATATGATCTTGGCGCTGACGGTGTTGATCTTAAGTTTTGTCATGGTTATTTTGGTTCCCAGGTTTTAAGACCATATAATGACCGTAACTGGAAATATGGTCCAACATGGGAAAAGAGAAGCAGATTTGCCTTTGATATGGTTGAAAAGGTCAGAAAAACCGTAAATGATGATAATTTCATAGTAGGCTCAAAAGTGTCAATGTGGGAAGGTTTTCCCGGCGGACAGGGGTGTGCCGGACCTGATACCGGAATAATTGATCTGACAGAATCAATCGATCTGTGCAAGGGGCTTGAAGCAAGAGGCGCAAATTTTATACTTGAATCAACCGGTAACCCTTCAGTGACAATGGAGCTTCATATGCCTGAAAGAGGCAAACCTGATGATGTCTACCTTCATTTTACAATGGCAAAAATAATCAAGGAAAATGTTGGTCCGGATGTAGTTGTAATGGGAGGAGCTTATTCAGTACTTAATAATGGCAAGAATTTCCTGAAAGCAGTCCAGCCTGAATGGAATTCAATGTTTCACTGGGGAAATTATAATATAGAACATGGATATGCTGATATGGTTGCGCTTGGAAGACAATCTCTTGCAGATCCCAAGCTTCCTGCCAAATATCTTGCTGACAAAGAAGACGAAATAAACTGGTGTGTTGCCTGCGACAAGTGTGTTGAGCTTCTGATAAGGCAGGAAAATGTTGGATGCACAGTTTATAACAGGCCCTATACGGAGCTGATAAGAAAAATAAGAGAAGAAAAAGGCAAATTAAGGTTTAAAGTTACCGGTCTTGATTAATGATTTCAATTCTGATTCTGGCTGAAACAGGTATTTTTACTTGTTTTTAACGGATTTTAATTAATCAGGCTGACAAATACTTTAAAAATACAGTAATATTAAAAACTCCTTCTCAGGATTTTAAAAAACTTTGGAGGAGTTTTTAATTTCTGCTAATATTAATATATACCTTAAAATATTTTAAAGGGAACTTCTCCGGCAAAGCTATAAAAATATATTTGAATACCTGAGTAGTTTTTCATTTAAATATTTTTTTAAAGACAGGATGTAAAAATGCAAGAAAAAGACAGATTTATCGACTATCTTGTTGAGCTTCCCAATTAACTTACTATTTTTATAACTCCCATTTACTTTCTTACCATCGGACCTATGCTTATCGAGATGAGCAGAGATA
>DUQM01000073.1 GCA_012837825.1 Actinomycetota bacterium
TAAACAAGTTTTAATTATAGTTATTAAATTAAATAAAAACAATAATAAATATTAAAATTTAAAGGACTTTAAATCTTATTTTTATCTTTCCGGCAGATTTTTTATATTTCAGACAGACAGTTCGGAATACTGCTCAAGCCTCTTTTTACAGATTTCTTTTTCTGCTTCAGTAAACAGTTTTTCATAATCTTTTTTCAGTACAAGATTTTCAACTGCAAGGTCAAGTCTTTTTTTGTCTGCAAAAACTTTTAAAGCTTCTGAATCTTCTTTAAAGTGTATTAATCTTTTAACAGCCTCATAACCGCCGATATCCTTAAGAACATAAGTGTTTAATTCTGAATAATATCCGGCTTCTTTTTTTTGCCTCTTATATAAATCATTCATTTCTTTATCAAATTTCTTAATTATTTTAAATAGTTCGGCATTTTCCATTTTTCCTCCAACAGGATTATATTTATAAAAAACATGTCAATTAAAAAATTCTAATTCAACTGCCATTATTTTTCAAACTGTATTTGTTAAACTGTCATCTACATTTTAAAAGTGAACTGTTTTTTTAAATTTTGAGAGCTGTGATATGATGTCTTTCATCATCTTTCCGGTTCATGTCTGTAAAAATTGCCTGAATTGCATTATTATTGCATTATTATTAACAAAAAATCCCTGGGGACTGTCATACAGTCTGAGGATTTATTAAAAAATATTTCTTTATGGAATCAAAAGATCTTGCAAAAAGAAGACTGTCGGTTTTTTCTCTGGCTGTTTCAATTTTTCTGGTAGCTATAAAAACCATAGTTGCCTATACTTCAAACAGCCTGGGAGTTTATTCTGAAGCTCTTAATAATATGCTTGATATTGTAACTGTTCTTATAACTTTCTTTGCAATAAGAATATCTACAAGACCGGCGGACAAGGATCATCCTTACGGACATGGAAAATATGAGAATTTCTCAGCTTTTCTCGAGACACTGATAATCATGCTTCTTTGTTTTTTTATAATATACAAATCCATAAGCCGGATTATAAACAGAGATTATGAACTGAATATCAACATTTATGTATTTGCGGTACTTATTTTCTCAATAATGCTTAATCTGATAAGAGTAATTTATATTGCCAAAATCGCTTCAAGATATAATTCCATAGCATTTAAAGCGGACCTTATCAATTATTCAGGGGATCTGATAAGCTCAGTGATAGTAATATTTAGCCTGGTATTTGTCCGTTACGGAATAAATATTGCCGATCCCATTGCCTCAATAATTGTTTCCCTGATAATACTTGTATTCAGCATAAGACTTTCAGTAAAAACAATCAGGGATCTCCTGGGTTATATACCTGTTGAAATTACTGAAAAAGTTGAAAAAGAACTGACCGATTTTAAGAAAATAAAAAAAGTAAACAATATCAAGATACAGGAAGTAGGCAATATCAAATTCATTAATCTTGATTTGTCCCTTAAAAGCAGTCTTCATCTTTCACAGGTAGAAACAATAAAAGAGCAGATAAAGCGCAGTCTTGCGGAGAAAATACCGGACTGCGAGGTAATGATTGAAACAAAATCTGATTTGCCTGAGGGAAGCATGGAAGAGGTAATAAAAGATATCGTTTTTAAAGAACCGAAAGTCAAAGACATCCATAATATATCGGTTAATAATTTTAAAGAAGGCTTTAATATTACTCTGCATATAGAACTTAAAAAAGACATAAAGCTGGCTGAAGCAGAAATTATAACAAGAAATATAGAAGATAAAATAAAAAATATTTCAGACAAATTAAATAATATCTATATACATATTGAGGTTGAAAACCATCCGGAAGAATGGACAGATATCACTAACAGGTCTGACTTTCTGATTAATGGTATAAAAAACAGCCTGACAGATTTTACCGATAAAGATTCATGCCACGATTTTGCAGTCCTGATTAAAGACGGGCGATATAATATTTCATTTCACTGTCGTTTTGATAAAAATATGGACATTACCAGCGTCCATAATCTGACTTCCGAAATGGAAAATCTGGTTAAAGCAAAATTTAAAGATATTGATGAGCTCACCATTCATGCAGAGCCTGATTAAAAAATTGTTTATTTCTCAATCGGATAGCCTTTTGCAGACCAATCCGTTATGCCGCCAAGCACATTATATATTTCTTTAAATCCTGCTTTTTTCAGGATTTCTGATGCCTTGGCGCTTCTTTTTCCTGATCTGCAATAAACTACAACCGGCAGCTCTTTTTCCAGCTCATCCAGCCTTTTTCCCAATTCAGAGACAGGTATAAGAACGGAGCCTGCAATATATCCTTCTGAATATTCCTCAGGAGTCCTTACATCAAGAATCTGGTATCCACCGTTTTTTATCATTTCATAAGCTTCATCAACAGTAATCCCTTTATAAATACCGACCGATTCTTTATCAACGCCGGCGCTTCCTGCTTCAGTCGCAGATTCTTTGTTATCAGCCGTTTTAAGACACCCCTGCAAAACAGTAATGCAGAACATAATTACTATAATTATTATAAATGCCGGTTTTAAAATATTTTTTTTAATCATCATAATATATTTATAAAAACTGATCTTTTTTGATTGATTTTAAGTTTTATTATCCAAATTAAAATAAGCTTTGATATTTTCAATTTCCTCATTGATCTTATTGTCTATATATTCTTTTTTTACACCAAACTCAATTACGTTTAGGATTGCATTTATCTTACTGAATTTTTTTCTTAAAAGATCTTTGACTTTCGGACTTTCATCACATTCAGTGATATTTATCTGAAGATAATCTTCACCATCTGTAGTTGCAATAAAATTTATATGGCCTATTTTCTCGCACCCGTTATCGCTGAGAAAGTTCGCTATGCCATTGATAAATTCAACTATTTTTTCGATGAATTCTTCCTTGGTAACAGGTTTCAATAGCGCAAATTTTATTCTTTTGTTTAGGATTACACTGCTAGGTTCTGACATTGAATTTTAAAATAACTTTTAAAATTATTTTTTGGTTAAATATATGATGATTGTTCTAAGATACTAATAACTTAATTCAAAATAAGCAAAAAAGCAATTTTTTATCAAAAAAGATTCAGAAACAACTTTTATAACCGTGTTTTACTCCTGTCAGTCGCCGGTATCAAAAAATGCTTCAGAGCTGATATCTTTGTGTAAAATGTATTTATATATTGCTTTGCCCAGGCCGGACTTATGATTCTCGTCAGTAACGGCATCGGCAATTTCAATTAACTCGGGATAGGAATTTTTCACTGCTATGCTGAATCCGGATTCTTTGAAAAGACTTATATCATTCTGGCTGTCCCCAAAGCTGATAACCTCATTCTTTGCAATCTTAAGCCTTTTTATAAGTTTTTTTAAAGCATCCCCCTTGGAAGCTTTAATATTCTGAATGTCAAAAAAATATTTGCCTGAACGAACCACAAGCAATCTGCTTCCGAATTTCTTCCTTATGTATGAATCCAGAGGATCTTCTGCTGTTATGGATAAAAAAATGCTTACTGAATGTTTTGCAAACTCGTCTTTTTTAATATTATCAGCTTTGCATAATGTTTCTCCTATTTCCATGACATTCTTCATCCCCGGAACAAACTTCTGATAATAAATATTGCCGTCAACAGTCGCAATCAGGGGTTCATAACCTCTGGCCCTTATCATGTCTATTATTTCGTGATAGAACTTTTCGGGAATTGTAACAGAATCGATTACTTTGCCGTCCGGAGTAATAGTTACAGCTCCTCCCAGAGTTATCTGGGGGAGCTGTAAATCAAATTCTTTTATCAGATCTGTCACTGAAGCAAAAGATTTTCCTGTTGCAATTACCACCTGAATGCCTGCTTTTATACATTCCTTAATGGCTCTTTTGTTTATTTCAGTTAGTTTCGACTGATGGTCAAGCAGAGTTCCGTCAACATCCGTAACTAATAATTTAAACATAATCAGAATAAGTCTTTAATTATTAATGTTTTATTATTAATATTTCAATCTCTTATACTTTGTGAATTGAAAGACCAAAGCAGTCTTCTGCTGCTTCCATTACAGCTTCTGAAAGTGTAGGATGAGCATGAACTGTTTCTGCAATCTGATCCACTGTAAGCTCACCACTCATTCCAAGCGCCACTTCATGTATAAGATCGGAAGCTCTAGGGCCTATCACTGTAGAGCCAAGTATTTCACCTGTTGAGGAATCAGTAAATATTTTAACGAATCCTTCATTATCCTGTATGGCTACAGCTTTTCCGCTGTTTTTAAATGGGAACATACCTGTACATACATCATATCCTTTTTCTACAGCCTGTTTTTTACTTAGCCCTACTGTTCCTATCTCAGGTATTGTAAAAATAGCCCATGGAATAACATTATATTTCATTTCTTTATTTTTATTCAGAACATTATCCACTGCTATAATACCTTCGGAAGAAGCAACATGAGCAAGCTGATAACCTCCTATTACATCGCCTATTGCAAAAATATTATCTATATTGGTTCTCAGATATTCATCTACTTTTATAAATCCTTTTGCATCTGTTGCAACTCCAGCTTCTGCAAGTCCAATATTGTCTGAATTTGGTTTTCTGCCCACAGATACCAAAATCTTGTCAACTGTAATAGTTTCACCATTGCTTAATTTACAGGTATATTTATTATTTTCCTTGCTTACGTTCCCAACTGTTATGCCTGTATGTATATTTATGCCTTTTTTGGTAAATATTTTGTTTATAAGCATTGAGACTTCTTCGTCTTCATTTAGAAGAATGCTCGGCATTAATTCAACTATTGTCACCTTTGTGCCAAGTGTTGCAAAAATACTCGAGAATTCACAACCAACTACTCCTCCCCCAACAACCAGCATGGACTCCGGAAGTTCTTTCAGGCTTAAAATGCCGACATTGTCAAGAATACCTTCATTATCAAGAATAAACGGAGGAACGCTTGATGCATGTGAGCCGGTTGCAATTATTATATTTTTTGCATTCACTTCAATCGTATTTCCGTCATTTCCTTTTACAATTATTTTATTTTTGGAAGCAAGTCTGCCTTCTCCTCTTATTATTTCAATCTGGTTCTTTTTAAAATTATATTCAAGGCCTGCCCTGTTCATATAAACTACTTTATCTTTTCTCTCCATAACTTTTGAGAAATCAACATCCGAACCGGCAATGTTTATCCCAAGTTCAGCTGACTTCCTTATAGCTTCAATTACATCAGAAGTATGTGCAAGTGCTTTTGTAGGGATACATCCCCAGTTAAGGCATACTCCGCCCAGATTCTCTTTTTCAATTACCGCAGCATTGATGCCGAGTTTCTTTGCTCTTATGGCCGCCACATATCCTCCCGGTCCGCCACCCAGGACTGCCAGGTCAAAATTTTTCTGTTCCATTTATTTCTCCCTTCAAAATAAAATATATAAAAAATACAACATTTTAAGGATTATTGCATTAAAAATTTACTTAATCCCCGTTTTTCTTTCTGAGGACTTCAATGATTTCTTTTATTACTTTTTTCGGTTCTCTAAAAAGTCTTTTTGGGAAAAAGGGCATCATATAAGCCATAGCTTCCTTGAAGTCTCTTGACATTCTGTGAGGCTTTGAAAGCACTCTTTCAATAAAATCCTCTGCAAACACCGCTCTCAAATGTCTTCTGTCAATCTCGAATTTCTTTCTGCATTTGTCGCACTGGATACTTTTAAGATATTCACCAATATAATTAACAACATGCTCTGTTTCTTCATTACAGTTTACACAGAATAAGGCTATTTTGGTTTCTTCATCTTTTTGCATAAAACAGTCCGATTTTCCTAATTAAAAATTTGATATTGAAAATATATCATATTAAAAGTTTAATTGAAAAAATATTAAATATCATTTTTTTATCTCTTATTAAATAAATCAACAAATTTTGATATAGTAAGTTTAAATTTTTTTTGCAATAAAATGAAAAAGCCGTTCCGGTATTTATATGGATTTCTTAATTAAAATAACACGTGTTTTTGTCAGCATCGGTCCTGTAGGTTTGATATCTGTTTTATTCTTATTTGCTGGTCTTATTGTTTCAAGAAACAAACTCATATTATTGAAGAATGTAGCTTTTACATATCTCGGCCTTTTTGCTTTTTCAATACTTATGTTTTTTTATATAATGTTTTTTAATCCTATTATCGGCACCATTATCTCCTCTTCTTCAAAAACTTTTCAGGTTATAGATACGGGATGGTTTATTGCACAAAAAGTCGATATTTATACTCCTTATACTATTTTCATTTTTCTGTTTCTTATTGGAATCAATGTGCTGATGCTTTTTTTGAGGCTGACAAGGACAATTAATCTTGATATATGGAATCTCTGGATATCCTTGTTTTCAGGGGTACTTGTGTATGAAATAACCGGAGTTTACTGGATGGGTTTTTTATTTTCAGGAGTTATTGCAACCGTTACTTTTGTAATAGCAGATATTTACGCACCATATCTTGAGAACTATTATGGCATAAGGGGTATATCCGTTCCCAATCCGCCTACAATTATATGGACTCCCATTCCAAATTTAATTAATTTTTTATTTAACAGGATCCCCTTTGTCAGAAAAATAAATATTTTTTATGAAGAAATCCAGTACAAGCTTGGCGTTGTCGGAGAACCTATGGTCATAGGATTTATACTCGGGATGATAATAGGAGCAGTCTCAAAATATAAGGAATTTTCTTATAATTTATGGCCCAGCATCCTATACAGCCTGTTTTCCGGCCTTTATCTGGCTGTTATTGCCGTTCTGATGCCCAGAGCCATATCTCTTCTTTATAGAGGAATAATTCCGATAATATATGATATGAAAACTTTTATTAACAGTAAGTTCACCAAAAGAGAAATATATATCGGGATAAACCCGATGATACTTGCCGGCAATTCTTCTGTTATAGGTCTTTCAGCAATAATGATTCCCCTTACAGTTTATATTGCAACAATACTGCCGGGAAATAAAATGCTGCCAAGTGCAGATCTTGTAATGATACCTCTTATTCTTATCTGGGCTATCAGCCTGTCACGGGGCGATATTTTTAGAAGTTTCATCTCGGCAATAATAATAATTCCCATAATACTCCTCATCTCTACAAATATGACAGGATTTATAACGGACTTTCTGACTGATGATTCGGGAAAGCAGATAGTGAAGGGGTTTAATAATTACTCAAGCATGGGTATGGGTTCAAACCTGATATACTGGGTGCTGATTCAGATAATGCAACCTATTTTCAAGCTCTTCTCTTAAAGATCCTTCTTGTAAGATCGATGTAAAGATTTTTACGAACACTTCCTGGCAATTCTTTAAAGTAAATATTGTTTCTTTCAAGAATTGTTCGCATTTTATTTTCATCTCCAAATATAAAGGTGCGGAGAGCTTTTGGTGATGTTCTTACCACCCATAAATCAAACTCATTGGCTATAAAAGGAAAAAAAGAATAAGACCTGACAATTCCTTTCCAATTGATTACTATATTTTCGACAAGACCGACAAAATTGATTTCAGGATTTCTCCTTATGAGATATTTTGCCTGCTTGATTATATCTATAGATACTTTCTTTTCCATTCTTCTGAGATTATAGGAAGACAAAGACATAAAAAGTCCGTATAAAACAATGAGCGGAATAAACCATATATAATATTTTGAAAAGAAATCAATTAGATATTTTCCTATTTTTCCTAAAAAAATTTCAATCCATATCCTCGACATAATTTATTCCGGTCAGAAAGTTTATTAATTAATCTTGCCATAATCCTTGGTTGCAACTGCAATTTCTATCAGATTTTCAAGCGGTGTGACAAGCGGAACTGCACACTCCGGTCCGATAATATCTACCCCGCTTTCGATTGCATCAAATACCTGTGCTCTTACATCTGACGGTCTTTTAAACAGCAGAGTGAGCGAATTATTTATGTTTCCTATCAGTTTGGTTCTTCCCCCGCAAATTTCAACTGCTTTTTCTGCCTCTACCTTTGATTCAAAATGAAAAAACGACACTCCTGTCTGGCAGATATAGTCAATTCTGTCAAGTGTGTCTCCGCATATATGCAATATTACCGGTACTTTTATCTCTTTTGAAAGCATTGAATGAATGGGGATAAGAAAATCTCTGTAAGCCATGGGACTGCAAAGATCTTTTGTTGCATGATCGGCAACAGTAATGAAATCCGCGCCTGCATCGATCTGCGCCTGTGCAAATATCAGAGTTATTTCGCTTAATTTTGAAAGCATGTCTTCAACTTCATTTGGACTAATTATTGTTTTTATAAGGAAATCTTCAACTCCAAAAAAATCATATGATAAAGTCCATGGCCCAAATACTTTTCCTATAATGGCAACATCGGGGTACTTTGATTTAAGCATACCGATGCAATCAAGGACTGCCCTGGCAGCATAATTATCAAGAAAATTTTTTTTAATTTCGATATCCTTATAGCTTTTCCAGAGTTTTCCTTTTATCTGCGGCATCATTTCAGGACAGCCCCAGTCAACTTCACAGCCATTTGCAAAAGCTTCTATAACAACTGAAAAAACAGGCATTATTGCATCATATCCGAGAACTTCGTAACTGGCTCTTGAAAGCTCAAACATTTTTTTTGCATCAAAATGAGCTTCGGGGAAAAAAGAGTCCATTATTTCCATCTGCACGACAGTAGCTGAGGAAACCGGATTAAAGACTGCTTTTCTTTCAGTTTTCTGATTTTTAAGGACAGCTGTTATTAAATCTTTGGGAGTCATTTTTCTTATCTCTCACCGGTTTTATATAATATATTCTCAGTTTCATCTATGAGCGGAATTAATGTTTTATCAAGGCTTTCTTCATCTTCATCAAGCTCTGTATTGAAATAAAACCAGTACTCAGTATGCTCCAGATATTCACCGGGCTCTATTACTTCCATGGATCCCAGTGTCTCAAGCTCAATTACATCTTCGTCAGTATAAACTTCTATATTGCTTCCCAGATCAGGATAAATTGCAAAAGGAAATCTGAAAAATCTCTTAACAAACAGGTCATCTTTGCAGGCTCCTGCAACCCAGCACTGCCTGCTCGATATTCCTATTTTCTGCCTGGAAGTAAAAGACGGATCCTGTTTCAACTGTATATATTTGTTCTGCCATTTAAATCTGGGGTCGGCCATTTTTGTATAAGCCCACAAATTAAGTGAATTTACAGGAAGAAGATTTACATCCCAGCTTTCGAATGGTTCATGGGGTATTATCGCTCTTGTATTTTCTGCCATCATGGTTATTGCCCACGGGGCTGCTTCAATCGCCCATATATTCTCATTTTTTATCCTGTGAACAATTTCTACAAAACTATTCTCTTCAAATAAAGTTATCTCCATCTCTTTTTTAATACCTGTGGTTTTTTCAGTTTGCTGGCTTAAGATTACGGTACTTCCATCTATTTTATAATCCACTTTGCTGTTATCAGGATAATAGCTTCTGGGTGATGATTCGGGAGCATGCCATAATCTGTGTCCTCCGTATGGCACCCACTCATCTCCACCTGTGCTACCGATTTGACTGTATTCCTTGAACATGTTTTTACCTTCACGAGCGCCAAAACTGATAATCCTTGGTCCTATGTCTGTGACAATAATGAGCTTTATTTTATTGTCCTGAACAAGAATACAGTCATTCCAGCCGCTATACTGATAATTTTTTCTGATTTCCATTTATATTCCTATTTTATTTGTTTGTTTATGATTTATTATAAAAAGTTTTTGCTATTTTAATATTTATTAATTCTCACTTATATTTTAAATAATGCTTTTACAAAAAATCAAATTATCAGAAATAACATTTTCAAGAATGATATTTAATATATTATGGCATAATAGGAAAGGGAGCAATATTAATATTTTATGTGTTGGCAGGAACCCTCTTTTATTTGATTAAGAACCGGTGAACCTTTAATTAGCTTGGAACCTGAAAAGTCTGCAACAAACCATATTTACATTTTTGAATAATAGCCTGTTAAGCTGCAAAGGTCTTTTGTTGCATGATCGGCAACAGGATAGATGCAGCTTTTTAACAAAAGACCAAGATTTTTTATAAGAAACGGTAGCAAATTATACATCCCCAAGAATGGTGGAGATGAGCGGGATCGAACCGCTGACCCCCTGCTTGCAAGGCAGGTGCTCTCCCAGCTGAGCTACACCCCCACGACTGACGGTATTGTAGAATAACACAATTTTTAAAAAAAATAAAGAAACATTATTTTATAAAAACAGATTATTTTATATGCTGCCTTAGATAGTCATCTATCTCATTATGGCCACTTAAAATCCTGATTTCTATCTTCATTTCCACTTTTTCACCGGGATTTATTGTTCTTACTCTGCCGGCTTCCTTTTCTTTGCTTATGCCCGAGACAAATGCGTTTCCGGGTTCAAGTCCAAGCACATATTCTCCCGGATTAAAATTCTTCCATTCAATAAGATAAGGAAGATTTTCTTTGCTGAATTTAAGCCCGACACCCAGACCATTCCCCATGTCGAGATTTCTGTTCACAAGGGCTGCATAACAGAATCCGTCGCTGTCAGTTTTTATATCATGTGCAAAAACTTCAGGTCCAAAATCGTTTACCGGATTGATGAAGCTATTAAACACTTTTAAGTTTTTCTCCGCATCCTCATTTAAGGGGATTGTTTCTCCTTTGCCCACATATAGCTCCGCTTTATCATCAAGCAGCGGCCATCCGAAATTCATATGATATAAAACCATAAGAGGTGAAGGCAAGAAACCAAAATTTTCTATAGAATCTTCAATACTTACTAATGATTCAAATGAAAATAGCCTGATGCATCTGCTTAGTTCAAGTTTCTCTGCAAGCGCCTTTACCTGCCGTACCTTCCCGCTTATTTCCATTATATACTCATCATTTTCCCAATAAGCTTTTGAAGAAATATTCTGTGCTGCAACATTTGCAATTCTTCCATGCAGTCCGAACTCTTCTGAGCCGATTGTGGCAGGATCGCCAAAATAAGTAAGTCCGCATGTGGTCAGCAGTCCGCCAAAAAAAGATCTCAGCCATTCATCCTTTCCGGGTTCGTAAAAAGAAGGAGCGGTCTCACCTGTGCATGAACGCCATACAAGAGGTATGCCTTTGTATGAAAAAGCTGAAATATCCATCGCCCTGTCTAAAATCACAGTCATGTCTATCCCGGCATTTATACTTTTCATGCCGGCTGCCCTGACTCCTTTTGACATCCCGTCAGAAAACTCAAAAAACCTTAATCCGCCAAGCTGTGTAATATCACCGGTTCTTTTTTTTATTTCTTCCCTGCTGAAATCATTTCCAAAAATTTTCATTTCACTTGCTCCTTGGTAACAGAAAATGATAAATAATAAACTTAGAACTTTAAAAACTCTTAAAAAAGAGTTTTTAAATGATTTCTCCCCTGGTGTTTATTTTAATGGCTGCAAACGGGATGATCTTTCCTGATCTTTTTATAGCCTCCTGCACAACAGATATAAGGCTGAAACAGCATAGCACTTCCATATAGACAACTGTTATGGACTTTATATTATTGTTGCTAACTATATCACTTATGCGCTGCAGATAAAACTGCACATCATCAAATTTCGGGCAGCCTGCAAGCAGTACTTTCCTTTTTAAGAATTTCTCATGAAAATCAGGATGCGTAAAAGGTACACAATCAGCAGCAATAAGAATACTTGAATTCTGTAAAAAAGGTGTATTCGGAGGTACAAGTTTTATCTTTATAGGCCAGTTTTTTAGTTGTGTTTTTTTCATTATTTCATCTTCAGGCTTTTCGCTTAAAGGCGTTTTCCATATGCCCGGTTTTACTTTGTGTGTTTTTTCTTTCCCGCCAAAATCTGATGTCCGGGAACCCGGACATATTCCCGAAGAGGTGCGTCCGGTATTTTCATCCTTTTCTGAATCTTTGCCATCAGTTATCCGGATAGCGCCTTCGGGGCAATCAGGAGTACAATTGCCGTACCCGTTGCAAAGTTCTTCATTGATATTAATTGCTTTTCTTTTAATCATGCGGTTCTTCCTTATATTAATAATATGGATTTTGAATTTATATTGATTTTTATATCAGATATCATATCGTCTTGATTTGTCTGATTGAATAAGAATGATTACCGGTATCTGTCCTGTCATTTCAGGCAGATCTTGACAGTGGTGGGCGTATCTGGACTCGAACCAGAGGCCTCGTCCTTATCAGGGACGCGCTCTAACCATCTGAGCTATACGCCCAAAGCAAAAAAATCTGCAAGCGATAAAATATCAATATTAAAGGCATTTGTCAATCAGATTGTAGCGGCTTGGAAGCTTTATTATCAGCAACAGTATCCCTATCTTTAAATCTTAATTCAATACCTCCGCTTATTTTCAGGATAATATTAAAAATCCAGGCAAAAAAAGTGACTATTGCTGCAAAAACAACTGAAAACAACAGTCCCACAAGAATGAAGATAATTATTCCCATAACTCCTGCTGCACCGGAAAAGAGATTTATATTTGTCATGTTGATGCCAAAGGACTGCATGGTTGCCGTAATCCCGGTATTTTCAAAACCCGTTCCCGGAATCTCCAGCCCCATCCAGGACAAAAGAAAAAATACCGCAAATATTACAACTCCCAGTGCAAAAAAAATCAGATAAGCAATTATGACGAATTTAAAAACAGACCACTCGCTGATACTGCTTATTATTCTTCTGCTGATATTTGTTTTAGCCATAACATCCCCCTGTTTTATTAAAAAATAGACTTACTGAAATTGGAAAGATATCCTCTAACAGTAAGTCTATTAAAAATATAAAGAAGAACAGACAATAGACAATAGAAGAAAATTTATTCTTTATAAAATTTATTCATCAGACCTCTCAGGAAAGGAATATAATATCTCTCACCATTAAATGCTTTTACAAGTGCTATTATTGCGAAAACCCAGCAGACACCTGTAGCAAGATAGCCAAGCCATGAGAATAATAACGGTCCGATGTATGGAATAAAGCCAAGAATGACAGATATTACAATTATGCAGGCTACTTCCAGGATTCCGATAATCAAAGCCTGGAGCGCATGGAACTTGACGAATTTATTTTCTTTTTCAAGAAGATAAATTATGAGACCTCCCAGCCAGCTGAAAATGTAAGCTAACAGACATGCAATTTTTGGCTCAAGACCAGTCGAACTTTTTTTATTGATATCTGCATCTATTACTTTTTGATCTGTCATATTTCCCTCCTGTAAATAATGTTGGTGGTGTTTTTAAAAAATATTTATTGAATGCAATGGTTCAATTATATTATTTAATTAGCTCAATTAAAACAATACCATTAAAAAAAGATAAAGCAACTGCTTCTGTCAGGATTCTTCAGGAGCTGTAAATGCAGTCGATGCTACTTTATCTCCCTGCTCAAGATTCATTATCTTTACTCCCTGGCTTGCTCTCCCGAATCTGGATATGGATTTTGCAGGCGTTCTTATGACTATTCCGTTCTGAGACATGATTATCACATCATAATCTTCTCTCAGGATTCCCGCTCCTGCGATTTTCCCTTTCTTTTCGGTAACGATTATGGCTCTTACACCTTTTCCGCCTCTGCGGATCCTGGTGAATTCCGTTACAACAGTCCTTTTTCCGAAGCCATTATCAGTAAGTATGAAAAGATCGCTGTTTAAATCCCTGGCAACTACCATGGAAAGGACTTCATCCCTTTTTTCCAGCTTCATCCCTATCACGCCCTGAGTTGTTCTTCCCATTGGCCTGCAGTCCTTTTCCGAAAATCTGATTCCCTGTCCGTTTTTGGTAATCAGTATTATATCATCTTTGCCGCTTGTTCTTTCAACTCCTATAAGTTCGTCCTTTTCCCTCAGAATGATTGCAGCTATGCCGTCTTTTCTTGAAGACCTGTATTCATAAAGTGATGTCTTTTTCACATATCCTTTTTTGGTAGCCATTATTATATATTCATCTTTGCTGAATTCTTTTACAGCAATTACAGCTCTTACGCTTTCGCCCTGCCTGAATGGGAGTATGTTTACTATGGCCTTCCCTTTAGAAATTTTGCTGCCCTCAGGTATTTCGTGAACCTTGAGTTTATATACCTTTCCGAAATTGGAGAAGAACATTATAAAATTATGTGTCGAGGATATGAAAAGATGCTCTACAAAATCCTCTTCCTTAAGATTCATTCCCGTTACTCCTCTGCCGCCTCTGTTCTGCTTTCTGTAAGTAGTGACAGGAAGTCTTTTTATATATCCGCTGTGAGTAATGGAAATAACATTTTCCTCTTCCGCAATAAGATCTTCTATATCCCAGTCAGCGCTCTGGGTTGTTATTTCTGTTCTTCTTTCATCAGAATATTTCTTCCTTATTTCTTTTAATTCGTCTTTTATTATTCCGTATATAAGCTTGTCGTCGCCCAGGATTTTCTTCAGATACTGGATTTTATCCATAAGTTCCTTATATTCAGCTTTGACTTTTTCTCTTTCAAGTGCGGTAAGCCTTTGAAGCCTCATCTCAAGAATGGCCTGGGCCTGGGTA
Organism: Actinomycetota bacterium; assembly: GCA_012837825.1. NCBI lineage: Bacteria > Bacillati > Actinomycetota > Actinomycetota bacterium. The sequence goes on from DUQM01000073.1 coordinate 14,561, forward strand.
TCGGTAAGACTAAATTTCTCTATAAGTCCTGCTTTTGCAGCAGGAACATCTTTGGAAGCCCTGATAAGTTTGATAACTTCATCAAGATTGTCTATTGCAATCAGAAGCCCCTCAAGTATATGTGCCCTTTCCTCAGCTTTCTTAAGTTCAAATTTTGTTCTTCTTACGACTACATCATATCTATGCTTTACATACTCATTAATTATTTCCTTAAGATTAAGCGTCCTTGGAACATTATTAACAAGCGCAAGAAGAATAATTCCGAAAGTATTTTCAAGCTGAGTGTGCTTGAACAATTGATTTGCAACAATATTGGGATCAGCTTCTCTTTTTACATCAACCACTATACGCATACCGCTTCTGTCGGATTCATCCCTTAAGTCGCTTATTCCGTCTATCTTTTTTTCCTTGACAGCATTCGCAATTCGTTCAACAAGGCTTGATTTATTAACCTGGTATGGTATTTCACTGATAATTACCTGCTGCTTGCCTTTTTTTGTCTGTTCTATATGAACTCTTCCCCTGACAGTGACAATTCCTCTTCCTGTGTTGTAAGCATCCACAATGCCTTTCATCCCCATAATTTTTCCGCCTGTCGGGAAATCCGGTCCTTTAATATAATTCATAAGGTCATTTATGCTGATTTCATTATTGTCAATATAGGCAATAACTCCGTCAATTACCTCACCCAGATTATGAGGCGGTATATTGGTTGCCATTCCGACTGCTATCCCGCTGGAGCCGTTTACAAGAAGATTGGGTATCTTTGCAGGCAGTATAATGGGTTCTTTAAGCGAACCGTCAAAATTGTCCATAAAACCTACTGTTTCTTTTTCAAGATCCGTAAGCATTTCTTCAGCAAACTCTGTCAGTCTTGCTTCTGTATATCTCATGGCTGCAGCACTGTCACCGTCAACTGAACCAAAATTTCCATGTCCTTCTACAAGCGGGTATCTGAATGAAAAGTCCTGTGCCATCCTAACCATCGAATCATATACGGCTGTATCACCATGAGGATGATACTTTCCAAGAACTTCACCAACTATTCTTGCACTTTTTTTAAACGGAGTATTATGCTTCATGCCCATGTCAAGCATTGCATAAAGAATCCTTCTGTGAACAGGTTTTAATCCGTCTTTTACATCAGGAAGCGCACGGCCGACAATTACACTCATGGCATAGCTCAGATAGCTGTCCTGCATTTCTGCTTCTATGCCTATATTCTTTATTTTTCCTCTTATCTCATAAACCATGTGGTTGCCCTTTTATAATTAATTTTAAACATCAATAAATGAAACTCCTTTTGCATTCTTCTCTATAAATTCTCTTCTCGGTTCTACTTTGTCCCCCATAAGAGTTGAGAAAATATCGTCCGCTATCAGAAGGTCTTCGATTTCAACCTTGAGAAGAGTTCTTTTTTCCGGATCCATTGTAGTATCCCATAACTGTTCAGCATCCATTTCTCCAAGACCTTTATATCTCTGAATGACATATTTTTTGTTTTTTATACTGTCAAGTATCTTCCTGAGTTCCTCGTCTGAATATGCATAATGAACATCTTTGGATTCTTTTACCTGATAAAGCGGTGGCTGCGCTATATAAACATAGCCTTCTTCAACAAGTTTTGGCATATATCTGAAAAGAAAAGTAAGTATGAGAGTCCTTATATGGGCTCCGTCAACATCCGCATCAGTCATGATTATGATTTTCCCGTATCTTGCATTTTTAACATCAAATTCATCACCTATCCCCGTGCCCATTGCTGTTATTATTGCAAGAATTTCAGCGCTTGAAAGGATTTTGTGAAGCCTTGCCTTTTCAACATTTAAAATCTTGCCTCTCAGCGGAAGTATAGCCTGGAATCTTCTGTCACGAGCCTGCTTTGCACTGCCGCCCGCAGAGTCTCCCTCAACAAGATAAAGTTCACAGAATTCAGGTTCACTCATTGAGCAGTCAGCGAGCTTGCCCGGGAGAGAGCCTGATTCAAGCATGGATTTTCTTCTGGTAAGGTCTCTTGCTTTTTTCGCTGCGCTTCTTGCATGGGAAGCATCAATACATTTTGCTACAATAGCTCTTGCCGCATCGGGATTTTCCTCAAAGAACTCTGCAAGTTTTGAATTTACAGTCGATTCCACAAATCCTTTTATTTCACTGTTGCCCAGTTTGGTCTTTGTCTGTCCTTCAAACTGCGGCTCTTTGAGCCTGACGCTGATAATAGCTGTAAGGCCCTCCCTTACATCTTCTCCCTGCAGATTCTCGTCCTTTTCTTTTAAAAGACCGGCGCTTCTCGCATAATCATTGACTGTTCTTGTAATCGCTCCCCTGAAGCCGCTGAGATGTGTTCCGCCTTCAGTGGTATTGATATTGTTTGCAAATGAAAAAATCGATTCAGAATAACCACCCGTATACTGCATTGCAATTTCTACCTCATGATTGGTTTCCTGATTATGCATATATATGATTTTCTTGTGAATGATATCTTTCTTTTCGCAAAGATATTTTATAAAATCAATGACTCCGCCTTCATATCTGTATGTTTCCCTTAACTCCGGCTCCTGTCTTTTATCAACAAAAGTAATTTCCAGTCCTTTGTTAAGGAATGCCATTTCTTTAAAACGAGTTGAGAGGATTTCACTCTTATAGTCTATTTCCTCAAAAATCTCCTTATCGGGCCAGAAAGTAACAAGCGTTCCGCTATGAGTCGTTTTCTCTCCTCTTACAAGATCTGTTACCGGATTGCCTTTTTCGAATGTCTGCCGGAAGACATATCCATCTCTTCTTATCTCAACAATAAATTTTTCAGAAAGCGCATTTACTACTGATATGCCTACTCCGTGCAGGCCTCCGGAAACTTTATATCCCTCTCCTCCGAATTTGCCTCCTGCGTGAAGCTTGGTAAGGACAATCTCTACAGCCGGTCTGTTGTATCTGTCCATTTTATTAACAGGAATACCTCTTCCGTTATCTATTTCAGTAATAGAGCCATCTTTATTTATAACAACAAATATTTTGTCACAAAAACCTGCCATTGCTTCATCAATGCTGTTGTCAACAGCTTCATAAATCATGTGATGAAGCCCTCTGGTTCCTGTTGAGCCGATATACATGCCTGGTCTTCTTCTGACAGCAGCTAACCCCTCAAGAACCGTGATATCTTTGGCATCATAAGTCGAATCTGTCAAAACAATTCACCCGCCTTTTTACAAAATAAAAAGGTAACAAGCCTGGCTGCCCGCAAAAAGTATTAAACTTATTACCCCGATAAAAAATAACTTGATTTTACTCAAATTCAAATAATTAAAATATAATTAATTAATCTTAATTATATCAGACTTGAGCACAAATTTCACTTAATTTGAATTAAGTTTTAAAAAAAGTTTATATAAATAAAAAATTATGATATCAGAAAACCAATAAGAATTCTTTATTTTAAATCCGGCCTGATTCTAAGTTCCAGGACTACCTCATCATTAAGAAAAGCATTTATTTTGCTTATTATCTCCTGAGACATCATACCCAATTCTGTTGACCAGATATGATTAGATGTGGATATATATAAAACATTGTTGCGAAGCATTTTCGGTTTTGCATGCAGGGAAATATCTCTGCCTACTATAGCCGGCCAGTAATTGAATATTTTATGGCTGTTGATTTTTTTTGCAATATTTTTGTTCTGTATATATGCTTTAAGCACATCAGCAATACTATCAGGTTCAGACATCATTCTTCAGCACCTTCCATGCTTGCAAGCAACGAAAAGCCGCGGCACAGCGGCGTACAGTTTCCGCATCTTGCACATCCTTCCATATCAAGCAGTTCACCTATGGCAAACTTTTTGGTATTCAGTTTATTCTTAACTTTTTGCATTTCCCAGCTCCTTTAAAGATTTTTTATTTTCATCCTCTTTACCATACTGTTTATTAATTTAGTTTTATAACAACCTGAATTCATTATTTTCAATAATATACTTCTCACATTTACCGAGTTTTATATCCTTTATATATTCATAGTTGGCAGCAGTTATAAATGTCTGAAAATCATTCCCTATAAGTTCTAACAGCAGTGATTTTCTTTCAATATCAAGCTCGGACAAAACATCATCAAGCAAAAGAATCGGTTTTTTATCAATATTATTTTTAAGTACCTCAAGCTCTGCAAGTCTGAGACAGATAGAAGATATCCTCTGCTGTCCCTGTGAACCGAAATATCTTATATCTTTCCCATTAAGCGTTATGACTATGTCATCTCTGTGCGGACCTATTGAAGTATTTTTTGTAATTATATCCTTTTTCATCTTTAAAATAAGATTACTCAGAAAAACATCGTAGATATGCCCGTCATCAGCTTTTTCAAAATCATCCGGTCCGGATTCTCTGTCGCTGATGTATCCGCTTTCTGAGGCATTGTCTTGTTCGGCGCTGCCGTTTTCCCCGGCAGAATCTGTTCCTGCCCAGCTGAAAACATAAAAAATATCAAAGCTGATTCCGCTGAAAAAATAGCCCATGTATTTTAAAAAATTATCTTTTAAAATTTTCAGAAGTCTCAGTCTTTCGGAAATTATCCTCGTTCCTTTTTCCACAAGGCTTTCGTTCCATGCATCCATTGTCTCTTTACGCCCATAATTATAAGAACCTGCGTCCATTCCTTTTAAAAGACTATTCCTCTGGGCAAGTATTTTCTGGTATTTAAGCTTGAAATTATAAAAGTCCGGAGATAATTTGCTTAATATATCATCCAAAAATTCCCTTCTGAAGACCGGTGATGACTTTATTATCCTGAGATCATCAGGCGAGAATATGACAACAGGCATTTTTTTATAAACCGTCTGCCGGTTCTTTAAAAAAATCTTATTGAATCTCATTTTGATTTTTCCGCCAGGTTCTATCTGATGTTCTACAAGATTTTCTTTTCCTTCAATATCCATGACTGATCTTATTACTGAATAGGGGCTTCCCCACTTGATGAGATCTCCGCAGGGTATGATCTTGTGCGACTTGCCGTTTGCAATAAAATAAACGGATTCCAGAAGATTTGTTTTGCCGGCACCGTTTTTGCCCAGAAGCAGAATAAGATGACTGGAGAATGCAAGTCTGATAGCAGGATAATTACGGTAGTTAATGAGTTCAAGAGTCTTTATAAACATTTATCCAAAAATAAAATATTAAATTTATGATATCTCATCATAACGGCTGTTCGATAATAATATCGCCGGTTTTATATTTATTATTAAAAAATCTTTCAAAAGTCCGACATTTAATCTTAAGCAGAAAAAATATATTCTCGTGTCTGTCAAAAAGTCCTTCAAAATTTCCCTGACCCTTGGAGATTATCAGATCGGATGAAAAATAATTTTTCCTGAATTCTTCAGAGCTGTACGGAAGATATGCTGCCGGTATTGAAGCTCCTGTAGTTATTACATTTACAGTACTGCGCATACCCGTATTTTCTGCATCCTCAATGGTTGAATCGTTAAGAGCCGGGCCTCCTCTTACCACATATGTTATTTTACTAATTTTGTCATACAGTAAATTATCCCTTAAATATTCGATAAATATCCTGTCCAGCACTATTTCCCCGCAGTTATCCCCAATAAATAATATTTTTTCCGCTTTTATTATCTCATCATATAATCTCTTTATTGCTGATTTGTCTATTTCCTGACTGAAAGCTGTTTTTAGGACATTTTTAATAATCTTTTGGCTTATTATATGATTTCCCTGCTGCATCACATCAATGCTGTTTCCGGCAATGGATATTCTCAAGGCAGCTTCAAACGGAAACAAAGACTCTTTAATAATTTTCTTTAATTCGGGCTCAGCTTCAAGAAAAATCCTGTTAATTTCTTCCCGGAAACCTTTATACGGATCTAAGCCTGAACCAATTTTCTCGATTATCCTGTTTGAATCAATATACATTTTGAAAATATTATCGTAGCTTCTGTATTTTGAAGTAATGCCCAGAGTATAATCCAGAACTTCTGAAATGACTTTTTCGTCATCAGTAAACATTCTGGCAGAATTAATAAAATGCCTTATCTGGCAGGGGATGCAATCCAGGGGAATCTTCATAATCTGATACTTCCAATCCTTTTACATGGTTATAATACAGATCTGGCCATCCGGTTATCTGTCAGGAACAACCGGAGCAGCTTGAGCAGGAACCCGAACAGCTTTTCCCCGGTGAATAACTTCCGGTGCCTCCACCGTTTCCGGGCTGGCATTTGCACTGGATCGGTGCAAAAACTCTTGTTAAATCCAGGCTGCCGCATTTCAGGCAGCTAAGCTTTTCAGTATCTTCACTGCTGATATAATATTCATTTATTTCATTGCAATCATTGCATTTATAGTCTACAAATCTCATTAAACTCCCTCTTAAGATAATATGTTTTTTACTTATCCGTGCAGACACAGAAATTTTTTAAAGCAAAACCGATGTTTATAGTTTAACACAAAAACATATAATAATTTTATATCTTTTTCAATATTGATGATGTTTTCTGTCATCTACATTTTAAAAGTGAGCTGTTTTTTAAATTTATGATTTAAAAGTGAACTGTTGCTTGAGCTATAATTTAAGTCTAAAAGGAAAGGTCTCTAAATTATGGCAAAGCAGCTTCACAAAAAGTTTTCTGATCAGTCTGCCGGATAATATTTCAGCCTGATCAATTGATTTTTAAAGTTATTATGTTATATTTTTAAAAACATATGATTTTTTGAAATTTTAATGACTTGACTTTGATTTCCAAGGGAATCCAGTGAAAATCTGGAGTGGTACTGGTGATGTGAACGAAAAGTATATATAATCCCCTGATAACACAATTTCCAGGCCGAATCAGAATGTGATAAGGGGCCTTAAGATGCTGTCAAAAGCAATACATCCTGAAATTTTCGGGGAGTTTGAAATTATACAATAAGTCAGTCAACATTCAGCTTTTTTCTGCGAATGATTGATAATAGCTACCCTATCCCTCCGGGGATAGGGTCAATTTTTGTCAGACTGAGTAAGGATTATGTATTCTCAGCCATTTTCTGAGGCTTGATACATTATTGTCCGTAATGGCTTTGATACCTATATTCGTTTCAAAAATCGATAATGAGTCATCTCCGGCAGTAGTGACAAAAATATATTTCCCCAGAACAAAAAGACCTGCGGGCCTGCCGAGAAAATTGGGACTGCCTGCCCCGTTAAGAGAAGCTGCAAGTTTTGGCTGTGAAGGATTGCCGATATCAAAAACAGCAAGAGAATTGCTTTCCTGGCTGATTACAAATACAAAATTTTCCCTTACAAAAACTGCCTGAGGCATTTTGAGATAATTGTCGATACTGCTGCTTGTTATGGAATATTCTGTCTTGATATTGCTCTTGTCTTTCGTATTTATCACAGCCAGTGTGTTATCTTTTGAGGAAGCAACATAACCTATATTGTCCTTAATAAAAATACTTTTTGCGCCACCAAGATAACCGGGTTTGCCTGCTCCCTCTACAAAACCGGATAATACGGGGTTGGCCGGATTTCTGACATCATAACAGGCAATAGCATTATCTTTCTCACTGGCTACAAAAGCATGTCCTTCGGTTACATATATTCCGCTTGCACCGCCAAGATAACTGCCAGCACCTGCTCCCTGCACAACACCGAGCATCCTGGGATTTTGGGGACTGCTTACATCAATTATTGAAAGTGAATTATCTGCAGAAGAAACTACATAAGCCCGATTATCTTTGATAAATACATCTCTTGCGCCGCCAAGATAATTAGGAGCTCCGGAACCGGATATTACTGCCACTACCTCAGGATTTTTTGTATCATTACAGTCAATTACGACAAATGAATTATCTTTGCTGCATGCTGCAAAACAGAAATGACTGACTACAAAAAGTTTTGAAATGCCGCCAAGATAATTAGGAGTGCCCATTCCTTTTATGCTTGATTCAAATACCGGGTTTTTTGGATCTGAGACATTTATGATTGTCATGGAATTGTCAGCCATTGCTGCGATATAGGCATAATTTCCGCTCACAAAAACATCATTTGCCCCGTTGAGGTAAGTATCAGCACCTGTAGAAACAATATTTGAAACAGGATTTAAGAATCCTTTTCCGCCGGATTCCGCATAAATGTCAAAGGCAAATACAGACAGAAATAAAATAAAAACAAATACAGCTATAAAAATATTGTAGAATAATTTAAAAGAAAAACTTTTATCAGCTTTTAAATTCATATTTGTCTTTATTTATAAAATAATGATAATTATAACATTAAAATAAAAAAATATTTTAGGAGTTTTATGGAAAATTATAAGTTTAATGAAAAGCAGATAAATAAAAAATATTTTGATGACAGATGGGTCAGATTTGCTTTCGGTCTTCAGGGTCATATCAAATCAGAGGACCTTAATCTGGGAATAGTTGAGTTTGATAAAAATATCAGATCACTTACTCACGCTCATGAAGTGGACGAAGCACTGTATGTGCTGGGCGGAAAAGGACAAATAGATGTTGATGGCAAATTAATTGATGTGAAAAAAGGAGATTTCCTTTTTGTTCCAAAACTGGCAGAGCATACGATAATAACAGGTGACAGATTCAGATTGAGAATATTTTTTGTATTTGCAGGAAAAATCCATATAGACTATTAATAATTTTTGAGTTTATTTTTTCCATGGAAGTCCTTAAAATACCTAAATCCGTAATTTTGCTTTTAAAATAAAATTAAGGAGGATTTTTTGTCAGAAAAAGATTTGAATTTTGATGATTATGAACCCTCTGATATTGCAAAAAAAGTTGAGTCTGCCGGCAGGGAAAAAGCCGAACTGGGTTTTCTTTCTTTGTTTCTGCTTTCAATCATGGCAGGAGCTTTTGTAGCTATTGCAGGAGAGTTTTATACTATAGTGATCTTTGATTCCCCCTTAAGCGTCGGGTTTACAAAGCTTATCGGCGGAATCTGTTTTTCAATCGGCTTGATCCTTGTAGTAATTGCAGGTGCTGAGCTTTTTACAGGCAATACAATGATGATAATGGCATTCGTATCCCGCGTGATAACCTGGAAACAGCTGCTTAAAAACTGGTCAGTAAACTATGTCGGCAATTTTATCGGCTCTCTCAGCGTTGTATTGCTGATGTTTCTTACAAATCAATGGAAAACAAAAGAATTCATGCTGGGAGCCAAAGCGGTACAGATCGCCGCTGCAAAAACAAATCTGGGTTTTACCGAAGCTTTTATAAGTGCGATACTGTGCAATGCGCTTGTATGCCTTGCTGTCTGGATGTGCTTTAGTGCAAGATCCGTGATAAGCAAGATTGCAGCAATTATATTCCCCATCACCGTATTTGTCGCATCCGGATTTGAGCATAGTATTGCAAATATGTTTTTAATTCCCATGGGCATAGTGCTTAAAAACAATACGGATGTTCTGGCTGCCTTAAGCAGAATGGCTCCTGATCTTGATATTTCCAGATTAAATATAGGCGGGTTTTTCGGCAATCTTCTGCCCGTTACCATAGGAAATATGGTTGGCGGTTCGGTTATGGTCGGGCTTATATACTGGATAGTAATAATTCTTCCCCGGAAAAGGAAAGACCGGGCTTCCGGAAAACAGGATTAAAAAAATATTTTCTGTTCTGTTATTTTTTAAATGATTGCTTTACTGCTGTTTTGATTTTTTTCTGCGTTTTAGCCATACGATTCTTTCAGTTATGAGCAGGACGACAAGAAATGCCCAGGTTATCTGGGTCAGAGTTCTTGAAATAATATCTATTGTGGTTGAACCGTAATAAAGAGTAACTTTGTTCTGTGCGGGTATTACCATCATAAATGAAGGAGATATTACAAAGGGCCCTTCAGCTCCGATTGCTTTCCAGTTTGGGAAATAGGAAATTTTAATTATATGCGGTACACCTATAGCTGTCGTTTCAAATGTTATTTTTTCATTTTCAATTTTTTCCTTTATAACTTCTCCCTCATAATCCGGAATATGTCTGGCAGGATTATTGGACTGCACGAAAGTTATCTCCTCAAACCGATTCAATTCTTCTTCCCCCTGATCCCATAAAATGAAAATCCTGTCCGGGTCACCAGAATTAAACCAGGGGAGTATGGAATCATACCATTTGCCTGTCCTGATTCTGTAAGGTTCGTATTTTAAAACCTCGACATAACTGTTTGTAGTATTTATTTCATAAAAATTAAAAACATCAAAATTTGCAAGGAAATGGACATCAGGGTTTTTATCAAGCTGTTTTTTTACTTCATCGGAACTTGCTATCATATATCTTATATTCATCATTTTTAAGTTATTAACACCTGCAGCCACGTTCAGTGAAGGCTGATCCAGTCCCGGGATGGCATTGCTTGGCTTTTTTGAAAGTAATGCCTGGTTTGAAAAATGAAAGACAGAAGTAAATGCTCCCTCCACAAGAAGTCCTTCCATGGTTGCGCTTTCTGTCCAGAATGGTATAAGCTCGAATGCCCGTGTAGTGCCAAGCTTGTTAAGATTATCATGATCCTGTTCAACCATCCATCTCCCCGGCGGCTTTGATTTTATATAATCCATCATCTCCATATAGGTTCCCCAGTGCGGCTTTGTCTCATATCCGGTATAGTTGTAGGCAGCCCATCCTGCAGCCTTCGGCTGAGTGGCAATAACAGAAGCAAAAACCAGGAAAGCAAGCAGCGGAACAAAAACAAGAGCAGTTATCTTTTTTGCAACTGCTTTCTTCCCGGAAAGCCATGACATTAAAAATCCAAAAAGAAGATATATCATGTAGCATGCAAGGAAGAAAGCATTGATGTATATAAAAGGCAGCAGCCTTGCATTCCATATTCTTCCGCCGCTTGGAATAAAGAAAGCAAAATTTAAAAGAAGATATGAAATTGAAAAAACAATAAGCCTTTTGTCATCTCTTCTGGTTATTATTATTATATAAAAAATAATTCCTATCACTGCCAATACCACTACTGCAATAATCTCAA
>DUQM01000074.1 GCA_012837825.1 Actinomycetota bacterium
AACAATAATTTATATAATCTGAAAATGGAAAAAAATCTTATAACTCTTAAAGAAATTAATAAAAAGAATATATTAAAAATCATCATCAGAAACGAAAAAATATCCAGGACAGATATTGCAAAATTCTTTAAGATAAGCAGACCTACCATTTCGTCATATATTAACGAGATGATAAACGAAGGACTGGTTGAGGAAGCAGGAAAAAGTTCGTCTACGCCCAGTGGCGGCAAAAGAGCAACTTTGCTGAAGTTTAACTCCAATGCCGGCTATATAATTTCAATAAGTATCGGCACTAATCTATTGAGATTTGCGATTACCGATCTTGGAACCAATATCATCGACTCAATGGCAATCCCCACTGAAGAATGGCTGGGTCCGGAAATTATAATAAAAAAAATACTTGATAGCATTAATGAGATTATTTCAAAAACAAAAATAGACAGGAAAAAAATTTTTGGCATCGGAATAAAGGGACCGGGCATTATTGATAGTGAAAAAGGCATGATAGTATTCTTCCCGAACCTTACTGGCTGGAAAAATATTAATCTGAAAGAAATAATTGAGAATAAAACAGGTATTCCGGTTTATATTGATAATGTTTGCAGAATACTTGCAATTGCTGAAAAAAAAATTTGGAATTGCACAGAATATAAGAGATTTTGTTGTTGTATTTACAGGGACAGGTATAGGTACGGGGGTATTTATAGACAATAAATTGTTTTCCGGAAACAAAGGAATTGCAGGAGAGGTCGGGCATATAATAACTGACTTTGACAGTAATAAACTTTGCCATTGCGGTAATTATGGATGTCTTGAAACTCTATGTTCTTCAAGAGCATTGATTGATAATATCAAAGAAGATTTAAGAAAGGGAGAAAAGTCTTCCCTAAAAGAAAACCGGGAATTTGATTTTAATTATCTGGCGGATCTTTTTAAAAAGAATGACCCTCTGGTGGTAAAACATGTTACAGAAAATGCCAGGCTCCTCGGGATAGGAATATCAAATATAATAAAAATGTTTAGCCCCGAAATAGTGGTAATCCATGGGAAATTTCTGGCATTTGGGGAAAAATATCTCACTGTCCTAAAGGAAGCAGTTTACAAAAGTACTTTCTCAAAGGTAGAAAATGATTATAATATTCAATTCACAAAATTACCTGAAGAAGCAGGTCTTATAGGCACATCGGTCTTTGCTTTTGAAAAAATATTTAAACTGGATAATCTTAATATAAGTGATGAGTATATGGTAAGAAAGGATTTTTAGCAAATATAAGGAAACGGGAATATCAGGCAGAAAAATAAATGGCTACCGCTTCTAAACAGGCAGCCATTTTTAATTAATAATTAATGGGTAATTTCAGACTCTGTCGAAAAGCCTTGTCTGCATCCTTATATAATACTTCTTAACCATTCAACACTTTTTTTCATGTTTTCATCTGTTCCGCTGCATTCTACAGAAACTTCTCCGTCCCAGTTTGTTTCTTTAAGAAAATCAATTACATTTTTAATATTCTCAGCATTTACTCCGGCGCCGACTGACTGATCACTGCATGCAATACCCGTTTCTTCTCCCCTTATTGCTGCTGCAAGATCAGCACCTACGTCCTTTATATGGCAATGGGTCAGATATTTTCGTAAAGGTTTTAAAACATCCAGAGGTATCTGTCCTGATATAAAAGTATTCCCTGTATCAAGGTTAAGTCCAAGATATTCAGATTCAAAGTAAGATAATAGCTTAAGCATAAATTCAGCATCATTTGTCAGGGCGCCATGTGTCTCGATATTTACTATAATTTTGAAATCCTCAGCCCATTTCAACAGCTGGGTATAGTTTTTGACTGCAACTTTAAATGCCTCATCTTTTGTCATATTATCTTCAATAATTGCACTGTCTGTCGTGACTACTTTTTTTGCACCAAGATGGCTTGCAAACCTTATTGCCTGCTGAGTATAAAAAACACCATAATTGCTTCCGCTCGTGCACATAATAGGATAGGCGGAGTCAATCTGTGATATCGGCATTCCTTTGCTTTCAACATACCTTCTTATCTCTATTGGGTTTTCCCACATTGAAACGGAAGGCTCATATCCAAGGGACTGAACAAAGTAGATACCGTATATTACACCAAACTCAAGATGTTCCAGTTTATATTTGGCGCCAAGCTCAACTGCAGATTTGAAGGAGCCGCTTAAAACTCTTAAATTGTCGGCATGCATTCCTAACTTAATCATATTAGCCTCACTTTTTTGTTTTTTATAAAATTAAGACAATTATAAAAATTATCATTTACTGTAATCTCATCCGGTTTATATAAGAGGTAAGAACTATTTTCTCAAATTAATTATATAAATATAAAATTCAAGGAATATAAAAATTTAAGATTTAGTATTGTCAAATTCATCATATTAAAAAAGGCGGGCATACATAAAAGTGTGCCCGCCTGATTTCTACCATCTCAGAATAAGATGGTTTTTATTTCCTATCCCTGTCAACCAGTAAATATTTTTTACCAATACTTTTAAAAGTAAGTATTTAGTAAAATTAATATCCTTTCTGGTCTACAAATTTTGGATCATTGATATCACGAACGAAATCTCCAGCTTCTCTTCCGTCCATATAAGCATTTACATCTGAGAATGGAACAAGAGCTACATTATTGACATCGTCAATATTGTAAGGAGTCAGATATGGATGAATATACTTTCTATATTCTTCGCCTTTAAAGAAGGCTTTAACCTGCTGATAAAGTGTATCGCCTTCAAGAGCTGCTGTCTGGTTAACATCCATTGTGATGACTTTGTCTTTTACCCACTGCCATGATATTTCTCTACCATTTGATGCGCCTAGCCAGTATTTGGAAGAATCAAGACCAGCGTCTTCCATTGCAAGCAGAACGCCTTCCATCATAGGATCGTTCTGAACATAAGCACCGTCGAAACCATCAGCGCCAAAAGAAGTGATCGCATCTGTCATTGCTTTCTGTGCAGGATCTGAGAACCATCCGCCGGAAGCCCAGAATATAACTTCTATGTCCTGGCTGCCGTCTTGTTTGGCTTCAGTTTTATTTGCAGCTAATTCCTGGGCTGTAACTCCGCCAAGGCTCTTTCCGGCATCCTCATATGCTCTCAGGAAACCTTCTGTCTGAGCACTGGCACTACCCTGACCAAGCTGACCTTCAATCATGATAACTTTTTTAACGCCTCTGTTCATAGCGTCTTCACCGGCATAAACTCCTGCCTGTACAAAGTCGTAGCAGCATGAACCTGCTGCATCTTTTCTGTTTTCAGCAGACGCAAAGCTGTGAGCAGCACCGAAGTAAGGTATCCCTGCAGCTTTACATTTTTCAATACATTCTGAAGTGGTATCAGGAGAGTTCTGTATTACAACAATGGCATCATACCCTGAAGTAATAAAGTCCTCAACTGCCTGAAGTTGTTCTGCAGCGGTATTCTGGCCAACTTTATAGTCGATTGTCCAGTCGCATTCAGGATCAAGATCAGCACAAGCTTTCATTGTGTCTACCATTACCTGGTAATATGAATCTGCACCATCAGCATAAAAACCTATGCTTAATTTCTGAGCCTCCGCAACTTCTTCCTCTTCTTCTGCGGCGGCAGCTGTTGTTTCAGCAGCAGCAGCGGCTGTTGTTTCAGCAGCGGCAGCTGTTGTTTCGGTTGCAGCCTTAGCACATCCGGTAACCATCATTAGAGTTAATACCGATATCACCGATAACAATATCAGTATTTTAGATAATGTTCGTTTCATGTTGATTTTCCTCCTCTTTTTTAATTATAAGGGATAAGTTTTTATTTATATATAAGCTTGCAAACGCTTTTCCGTTGCCGCATATATATCCAGGTATATTAATCTTGTGATTTAAAATTCATTTCTAAAAGTTATTATGAATATTTTTGATTACTCAAAGTTATTTGATTTGTCTCATAAGCTGTGCTCTTGCCTGTCTTGCCTGAACAATTGCTCCGGCAGTAACAGCAACAATTATAATAACACCCTTTGCAACAAACTGCCATTCGCTTTGCAGACGAAGTATGTTCATGGCATTGGCAATAGAACCAAGAAGTATAGCTCCTACGAAAGTTCCCAGGATGTTTCCTTTGCCTCCTGACATTGCAACACCTCCGACAACCGTTGCAGCAATTACATCAATTTCAAGGTTCTGACCCACAGTAATTATTGCAGTATTGACACGAGCCAAAAGCATGATAGCCGCTATAGCTACAAGAAAACCATTTAAAGCATAAGTGGACATTACAACATTTTGAACACCTATGCCGGCAAGATAGGCCGCATTCCTGTTCGCTCCTACTGCATATACCCTTCTTCCATATTTGGTATATTTCATCAGCCACCAGATCGCTATAGTTATCACTATGAAAACTACAACATATATGGGGAAAGTCAGGTTAAGGCCTGAAGGTCCTTTCGCACCTTCAATAAGGTTTGTCTTCAATCCTGCAAGAGCGCCCTGGGTACTTATTTCCTGTGAATTACAGATTATCAGCGCAATACCACGAAATGCAATCATACCGCCCAATGTAATAATGAATGGTTCTACCCTGAATCGGGAAATTATATATCCCATTACCGTTTCCAGAGCAACAGCAATTATCACTACAAGTATAAGTGCGCCCCACAGCGGTATTCCCCAGTCTATAATGCTTTTAGCAATAAATATTGTAACAAATGATGTTAACATGCCTACCGAGAGATCTATGCCTCCGCCTACCATTACAACAGTCATCCCCATAGCCATAATGCCTACAGCAGCTACCTGCATTATTATATTCAGTAGATTGACAGGGCTTATGAAAGACGGGTAAACAACTTTGCCGGAGACTGCACTTGTAATCAGCTGAATCAAAATAATAGCTATAAAGAAAGATATCAACATCATTATAACTGTGGAGTTTTCGCCTTTTCCAAATAATGAAAATTTTCTTTTATCTTGTTGAACAGGCGATTCTTTCATATCTTTTTACCTCCTATTGATAACTCAAGAATGTTTTCTTCGCTGACTTCTTCCCTTTTAAGTTCTCCAGCAATACGTCCGGCTTTCATTACCATGACACGATCGCTCATAGATACCATTTCGGGCATATCGGAAGAAACCATTATTATTGCTTTTCCTTCTTTAAGAAGATTCATCATAATCTGATAGATTTCCTGCTTTGCACCTACATCAATTCCACGGGTTGGTTCATCAAAAATGTAAATCTCCCCTTCTGTATTAAACCATTTTGCCAGAACAACTTTTTGCTGATTGCCTCCTGACAAATTCATGGCCAGCATACGGGAATCTTGTGCTTTTGTCCCCAATCTTTCAATAAATGCATTTCCGGTCTTTATCTCATTGTTTGGATTAACCAGAAACTTTTTGGTTTTGGCCATATTGGCAATAATAGTATTGCGGGCTACTGTATGAATTAAAAATAATCCCGTATATTGCCTGTCTTCGGTGATATAGCACATTTTATTTTTAATTGCGCTAATCGGGCTCTTTAAATTCACTTCTTTACCCATGATATAAATCCTGCCGCCTGTTTTTTCAGCAGCTCCAAAAAGAAGGGTCATTAGTTCAGAACGCCCGGAACCAACCATTCCTGCAAATCCCAGTATTTCACCACGCCTGACCTCAAATGAAACATCATTAACGCCATTACCTGAAAGATTTTCTACTTTTAAGATAGTCTCTCCTATTGGATAAAAATCTCTATGGTAAAATGCCGAAGCATCACGACCAACCATATGACGAATTAGCTGGGGTTCATCCACGTCTTTGGCATCGCAGGTTATTACATGCAATCCGTCTCTTAACACAGTTATCCTGTCAGCTATTCTGAATACTTCTTCAAGGTGGTGAGAAATATAAATGATTCCTATTCCTCTTTCACTAATTTTTTTAACTATTTCCAGCAGGTTATCTATTTCATTTGCTGAAAAAGACGAAGTAGGCTCATCCATTATAATTACTTTTCGTTCCAGAACCAAAGCTTTTGCTATCTCTACAATTTTTTGTTCGCCTGAGGACAATTCATTTACTAATTGATCCGGTTTCAAGTCGCTTCGCAGATATTCAAGAACTTCTGCTGTTTTTTTCTTCATTTCTACTTTACGCATCATCCCTTTATTGGTGATTTCCATACCGACAAAAATATTTTCAGTAATGCTCAGATGTGGAAAAATAGTATGTTCCTGATAAATTGTCTGCATTCCAAGTTTCATGGCAACAGAAGGATGAGTCAGATTAACAGGATTTCCCTCAAATTCAATATTCCCGCCGGGGTCAGGCTGATAGGCTCCTGATATTATTTTTATAAGCGTGGATTTGCCAGCGCCATTTTCACCGCATATACAGTGAATTTCACCTTTTCTTAAATCAAAAGATATTTTATTAAGAGCCTGTACGCCGGGAAAAGTTTTGGAGATGTTTTTTAAACTAAGAATTACTTCATTCGACATAATTCTTTAATCCTTTTTATTTCTTTATATTTCGGAAATAATAAAAATATTTTTTCACAATCAGTATATGATTTTATGTTTATAAGTTTATAAAAAAAAGATTACGATGTTATGTATTTTACTTATCTAACTGGAAGTTGTCAAAATATATAATAAAAATTTTAATATTATTAAACAATATTCTAAAAAATTATTTAATATATTGCAAAAATAGTTTGTTTTTGGACTTATAGTACATAAAAACTTAAAAATAGCAACAAAATCACAATCGGTTTTTCTCAAATCTTTAAAAAGATTTATAACATCATCTCTTTTTTCCCCCAATTCCGGCCATGATTCCCGATTTCGCTATTATCTGCTGACTGATTTTTCTGCATTTGCCGGAAGTTAAAGGGAGCAGTAAGATCCTCTGCCGAATCTTTGAAATCCGGTATTTTATATTCCTGATAGCATTTGAAAAAAGAAGAGCTTTGACAAAAAATTAAAATATAAATATAGTCCTAAATATATTTTTTATATTAACATTTTGATAATTGAAAATAGTTGAAAAAACTAAAATCATTCAAGTGGAGGAAAAATGACAGAAAAATGTGCTGAATGCGGAGTTGAACTTCCGGCAAATTCAGAATCAGCTTATTGCGCAAAATGTGATGCAATTCTGGATAAAAAATTTGAAAAAATAGAAATGAATCTTATTGTTTACAAGGAAATATCCAATGATGAGATTGCTGTTCTGAAAAAATTTGACAAGGAAGATATTATCAGCCTTTATTTAAAATTATACGACAGCTACAAAGAAGATGGCGATTTTAATGAGTATGAAGCAGCCTTATTGAATAAAATGCAGGATGTCTTTGAACTGACTGCCGAAGAAATAGGCAGTGACAAGATAGTTCATTTTGACAAAACCAAAACTGCAAAAAAAAGAAAACCTCTTGATTGTATAAAGTGCGGCAAACCTGTACTTAAAGATGATTTTGTGTTCTGCCCGTATTGCGGTTTCCATCTGGGGGACATATAATCTTGGCTCCCATCAAACCAAAGGATCAGGAAGACGCATATATTTGGTTCTTATGAAATGATATTAGCCGGACTTTATTATAAATAAAAAACATTATTGTAAATAATATCTGTTATTTCAATCTTGAAGCTATAAAGCCTTTAGGTATTGTTTTAAAATTATTTATAGAGCCTGTCATAAATATCCAGGAAAAGCTCATACTGTTTTTCATAGTAAGATTTGTTTTGATTATCCGGCTGATAGATAGTTTTTACCCTGACAGCTTTCCTGACAGCTTCTTCCACATTTGAGAAAAATCCAATATCTACCGCACCAAGAATCGCACAGCCCAGAGAAGCTGCTTCCTTTGACTCCATTACCATAACTTCCTTATCAAGTATGTCCGCTTTCATCTGATTCCAGACATCACTATTGGAACCGCCGCCGCTTGATATTATTTTTTCGGATTCAATATCAATCTGGCCAAGATATCTCAGGTTTTTCTTTAAAATAAAGCATATGCCTTCCATGACTGCTTTTGCAAGATGGGTATTGTTATGGGAAACACTTAATCCGTAAAACACACCTCTGGCATCCGGGTTATATTCAGGAGAATTTACACCCACTATATAAGGAAGAAAAACAGGATCATCTGCCCGCGGAAGAAGGTTTTTTACTTCCAGATCCATTTGCTTAAAGGATATCCTGTCAGCAAAATTATTCTTAAACCATTCAAGACTTATCCCGCCGCTTTCTACTATGGGAAGCATCACATAAGTATTTTTTACGGCATTATAATGACACGGAATCCTGTATTTATTTATATTAGGTTTATTTACGACAGCACAAATAACCATTACAGTACCTGTTGTTTCACCAATGACACCGGGCCTTATATTTCCTGTACCAATCATTCCTGCCATCTGGTCAAGGCATCCGCAATTGACAACAACATCTGTAGCCAGATTAAGAAATTCGGAATTTTCTTTTGCCAAAAGGCCGGCTTTTTCACCAGGTTCCTTTAGCTCAGGTAGTTTATCAATATCAATACCAAGAAACTTGAGCATCTCATTCCAGTAATTTTTCTTGTTTATATCAAAATAATAGCTGAAATTATAAATGGAAAACTCCGAAACAAACTGTCCGGTAAGCTTATATATGATGAAATCCTTCAGAAGAAGAAATTTATATGCTTTATCATATATCTGCTTTTCATTACTTTTCATCCAGAGTATTTTTGATGCCGGCCAGGTTGTAATAATATCAGGCTGGCCTGTAATGCCATATGCTTTTTCAACATCAAATTCCCGGCGTATAGCATCTACTTCTCCGGCCGAACGACTGTCAAGCCAGGAAATTGCATTTCGTAGCGGATTTCCATTGATATCAACTGGCACTATTGTTTCAGCCTGGCTGCTTAAAGATATCACTATGGCGTTTTTACGATTAATACCTGATTTTAAAAGAAGCTCATCCATTCCCTTAAGACATAGCTCCCAGTATTGCAGAGCATCAAATTCAATATAATTACCGTCTATCTTCAGGTCATAGCTTAAAGAATGAATACATATTTCTCTCAGATTTTCATCAAACAATCCGAATTTTATTAAAGTAGTGCCAAGGTCAATAGTTATTATGTATTTATTTTCAGCCATTTTTCACCTCTTAAAAGTATAAAGAGCCATAGAGCAAACCCGAGGGAATCAAGCAAGCCTATAATTTGGCTCCTTTTTATTAATATATATAAAAACAACAGAACAACCTGGAGTCTGGTGTATTTACTGCATTAATATAAATAATACACATAAAGCATATTATCTAAAAGATGTATTTATAAATTCTGTTATTGCTATTATAAAAAATCAGATTTTTCCGGATATTTTTCCTTTGATTTTGCTCTTTAAATATATAGGGCAATTATACGTCTCTTTGGTTCTTATGATCTTCCGGGCTCCCATGATCCTCTCCTGATGGAAGTGCCTGAACCTTGTTTAATTTTCGCTCTATGCTTCTTGTCTTTGATGTTGCAGACTCAATATTATTGGTTGCTTCCTGCAGTTTCTTACGTGTTTTATCAAGTATGTCGCCGAATTTGCCGAATTCTTTTTTAACGGTGCCCAGTATTTCCCATACTTCACTTGTCCTTTTTTCGATTGCAAGTGTTTTGAATCCCATCTGCAGGCTATTCAAAAGCGCAGCAATCGTTGTAGGCCCCGCAATAACTACCCTGCAGCTTCCCTGAAGATACTCAACAAGCCCTGCTCTCCTTATCACTTCAGCATACAATCCTTCAACTGGCAGAAACAATATTGCAAAGTCGGTAGTATAGGGCGGGTCAAGATATTTGTCCTTAATATCTTTTGCCTCGGATTTTATCCTTGCTTCCAGTGCCTTTCCAAGTTTTTCAATCATCTCAATATCAGCATTTTCCTGAGCTTCAATCAGTTTCTGATAATCTTCTATCGGAAATTTTGCGTCAATAGGCAACCAGATATATTCTACTTTTTCATCTTTTCCGGGGATTTTTATAGCAAATTCCACTCTTTCGCTACTTCCTTTTTTTGTACAGACATTTAATGCATACTGCTCCGGTATAAGTATCTGCTCCAAAAGATTACTCAGCTGAACTTCTCCCCAGGTTCCCCTTGATTTTACATTTGTAAGCACTTTCTTTAAATCACCGACCCCCGATGCAAGATTCTGCATCTCTCCAAGACCTTTATTTACCTGCTCAAGCCAGTCACTTACCAGTTTAAACTTTTCACCCAGCCTCTTCTCAAGAGTATTTTCCAGCTTTTCCTCAACCGTCTGCCTCATCTTTTCCAGTTTTTCGCTATTATCCTTCTGGATATTTTCAAGCTTGCCTTCAACTGTCTGTCTTACCTGTTCTATCTTAAATTCATTCTTATCTGTCAACTCGGTAAGCTTTTTTGAGAATAATTCAAAACTTTCCGTCTGCCTGCCGGAAAAGTCCGACATTCTTTTATCCGTGCTTTCATTAAAAATTTTAAATGATTCTCTAAGTTCTTCCCTTGTGTCTTTTAGGATCTGTGCATTTTCAATCCTGTTTCTTGAAATCTCATCCTTGACTGATTTTTCAATTCTTTCCTGATCCCTGTCGATTAAGGTTAATAATTCATGGATCTTTTTTTCATGAGAAGAAGATTTTTTTATAATCTGCATTAATAGGATGGCAATAGATATTAATATTAATATCACCAGCAATATAATAAATAGCATATCGGTCATTTATTCTCCCGTGTTTTTACAATTAATCTGATACTTTTATTTTTTAAAATTTAAAAATTTGAGAGTGAAGATTTTTATCAAATTTAAAAAATTTAGATAACAGCACTCTTATAATATATTAAAATACAATTTGTTTTTCAAAATACTATATACTCCTGACTACTCTGTAAGCCTGAAATAAGAGAACTCGGCCAGCAGATTGGGTATCATGCAGACGGGAATTGTTTTCTTGCCAATACCAGTGTAATGTTCTCCTGTTATTTTTATATTTTCTTTGCGGCAGAATACCTTAAAATCCCTGATAGTAAAAAGGTGTATATTCGGAGTATCATACCATTCATAAGGCAGAACGCTTGTCTTTGGCATTCTCCCGGAAAAAAGAACACCCAGCCTTATTTTTATATATGCAAAATTAGGAAAGCTGACTATTACATTATCAGACAGCTTCAGCAGTTTTCTGATTATCTCATCCGGCTTATCCATTATCTGGATAATGTCATGGGCAATTATATGATCAAAGGATTTTTCAGAATAATCATCAAGGTCACAATTAATATCGCCCTGGATTACGGACAGTCCTTTTGAAATAGCCTCAAAAACCTTTTTTCGTCAATATCAAGTCCGAAAACCCTGGCATCAGATTTTTTCTGAAGATAATTTATAAGCTCTCCTTCTCCACATCCCAGCACAAGCACTTTGCTGCCATGTTTTATCCATTTTCCTATGACTTCAAATTTTTTCATTTTTCTACTTTCATCCACACAACTGTTTATATGATTATTTTATTGAGCAAAGAAATCCTGCAAATATTTTCTTTAACCTTTCATCATCTATAAGAAAAGCATCATGCCCAAAAGCCGACTCAAGATTGGCATATGATGTATCAATACCATTTATTTTCAAGGCTCTGACTATTTTTAATGACTGCTCTTTGGGATAAAGCCAGTCAGAAGTAAATGATAGCACAAAGCATTTGGCTTCTACTTCTTTGAGAGCTTCAGAAAGTCCTGTATATCCGTCACTTGCATCAAAATTATCAATAGCCTTTGTTATATAAAGATAGGAATTTGCATCAAATCTTTTAATAAAACTTTCACTCTGGTATTGAAGATAGCTCTCAACCTCAAACTCCTTTGTAAAATCAGCCAGCTGCCCAAACTCTTCCCTGCCTGTTTTGTTTTCGATTGTCTTTCTTCCAAATTTCCGCGTCATGGCTTCCTCGCTCAGATATGTTATGTGTCCTATCATTCTGGCAACTGACAAACCTGTCTTTGGAAGACTTTTTCCATAATAATTACCATTATTCCAGTTCGGATCAGTTATAATTGAATATCTGCCAACAGTGTTAAATGCAATTTCCTGCGCAGTATGTTTTGGCGATGTAGCAATAATCATCGCTCCTTTTGCAGTTTTTGGATATGACACAAGCCACTGCAAAGCCTGCATCCCTCCCATGGATCCCCCTATTATGCAGTGAAGCTTCTCTATCCCGAGATAATCAATTAATTTTTTCTGAACCGCCACCATGTCTTTCACTGATATTATTGGAAACGATATGCCGTAAGGAGCGCCGGTCTGTGGATTTATTGAAGAAGGGCCGGTTGAACCTTTGCAGCCCCCGATTACATTTGCACATATTACAAAATATCTGTCAGTATCTATAGGTTTTGAAGGCCCTATCATGATATCCCACCATCCCGGTTTCTTTTCATCGGCGCTATTGAAACCGGCAGCATGGGCATCTCCTGACAAAGCATGGAATATAAGGATGGCATTGTCTTTTTTCTCTGAAAGATTCCCATATGTTTCATAGGCTACATCAATGGGACCCAGCCTGAATCCGTTTGATAGCACAAGTTCATCCGGCGAATCGGCAAAATGGAAAAATTCTGTTTTTACTATACCCACACTGTTTTTAAAATCAGTGCTCTCAGATATATATTCTGACAAACTTTATCTCCTTAAAATTAAAAAACTTTTAATAGTATGTTTGGTTTTAAAAGCACAATCAATGCTTGTCAGGTGAAAAACCCCATTACCATACAATAAATCAATTACACTTCCCTATCGCTGGGCTCATTATTGGAAAAGCCATGTGGAAAGATATCTTTCCCCGGAATCCGGAAGCAGGACAACGATATTCTTCCCTCTGCTTTCAGGTCTTTTTCCGACTTCAAGAGCAGCCCACATAGCTGCCCCGCTTGAAATGCCCGCAAGTATTCCTTCTTTTCTTGCAAGCTCTCTTGCAATATTTCCTGCATTTTCACCGGCAACAGCAATAATTTCATCAATAATGTCTCTGTTAAGAATTTCGGGAACAAAATCTGCCCCGATACCCTGTATTTTGTGAGATCCGGCTATACCTTTTGTAAGCACCGGAGAATCTTCCGGTTCTACACCTATTATTTTTACCTTGCCCAGTTCTCTTTTTAATACCTCGCCGACACCCGTTATTGTTCCGCCGGTACCTATGCACGCAATAAAAAAGTCAACTTTTCCGTCGGTATCTTTAATTATTTCACCTGCAGTAGTCTTTCTGTGTGTTTCAGGATTTGCAGGATTGCAGAATTGCTGAGGAATAAAGCTATTTTTTTTGCTTAATGCAAGTTCTTCTGCTTTTTTTATTGCTCCGGTCATCCCCTGGCTACCCTCCGTAAGAATAACTTCGGCACCCAGAAACTTCAAAAGCCGCCTTCTTTCAACACTCATTGTATCAGGCATGGTTAGAACCAGTTTGTAGCCTTTCGCTGCACATGCAAATGCAAGACCGATTCCTGTATTTCCACTTGTAGGTTCAATTATCACAGATCCTTTATTTATCAGCCCTTTTTCTTCTGCATCTTCAATCATTGCAACGCCTATTCTGTCTTTTACGCTTGAAAGAGGATTAAAAGACTCTATTTTCGCAAGAATCGTGGCGTCCAGGCCCGAAGAAATATTATTTATTTTTACAAGAGGAGTGTTGCCTATTGTTTTTGTTATGTCTTCATAAATATTTGCCATTAAATATTGCCCCCATATTAATAAAAAATAAAATATCAAGCTGTCAAAATTTTTTATGAAATTATTTTTAAAAAATCATAATTTTTTGTAATCCATTATTATGGTCCTGACCTGTATTTTTTAATTACCTGATTAACTAAAAAACATCCTGCCGGCTGGAAAACTCTGCCGTCTTTATTTTTGGGATTTTCCGAGAGCCTGATCCAGATCGCTGAGAATATCCTCTACGTTTTCAAGACCTACAGAAAGTCTGATGAAGTCTGATGTCACTCCGGTGGAAATCCTTTCCTCCTCAGACAGCTGCTGATGAGTTGTGCTTGCCGGATGAATTGCAAGCGTTTTTGCATCACCGATATTTGCAAGATGGGATATCAGTCTGAGCGAGTCAATAAACCCGGATCCGGCAGCGGCTCCGCCTTTTATTCCAAATCCTATTATAGCTCCGGCTCTGCCTCTTAGATATTTGTCAACTTTTGCTTTCTGCGGACTGTCATCCAACCCCGGATAATTTACCCATCTTACATATTTATGATTCTTAAGATAGCCGGCGACAGCAAGCGCATTTTTACAATGTCTTTCCATTCTGAGAGGCAATGTCTCCAGGCCCTGAAGCATCAGGAAAGAATTAAAAGGTGAAATAGCAGATCCCAGATCTCTCAAAAGAACAAGCCTTGCTTTTGCTATATATGCAATATTGCCCTGCTTTTTTAAAGCTTTTACAAACTCAAGTCCGTGATAACCGGGCTCAGGCGCTGTTATTAATGGGAAGTTCCCTTTTTCCCAGTCAAAATTTCCTGAATCAACTATAACTCCTCCAAGAGAGGTTCCATGCCCTCCAATGAATTTTGTTGCTGAGTAAACCGCAATATCAACTCCGTGCTCAAATGGCTTGAAGATACAGGGCGAAACAGTATTATCAAGAATAAAAGGTATTCTGTTTTTCCTGGCAATTTCAGATACTTTTTCGAAATCCGTTACATCAAGCTTGGGGTTTCCCATGGATTCTGCATAAATTGCTTTTGTTTTTTTATTTATAGCTTTTTCAAAAGCGCTGATATCCTGGGAATTCACAAAATGTACCTTGATCCCAATTCTTGCAAAAGTATTATGGAACAGATTATATGTCCCTCCGTACAGATTATCGGCCGATACTATTTCATCTCCTGCTCCGGCAATATTAAGAATAGCAATCGCAATAGCTGCCTGTCCGCTTGCAACAGCAAGCGCCCCGACTCCCCCGTCAAGAAGAGCCATTCTTTTTTCAAAAACATCAGTGGTAGGATTCATCAGCCTGGTATAGATATTTCCGGATTCAGCAAGAGCAAAAAGATCTGCTGCATGTTTGGAATCCCTGAAACTGTATGATGTTGTCTGATAGATGGGAACTGCTCTTGCTCCGGTTGACAGATCGGTCTCCTGTCCTCCATGCAGAGCTATTGTCTCCTCATGAAATTTTTTTTCTTCTTTGTTTTTATCTGACATATTTTCACCTTTTTACTTGTTCATGCTTCCACTCAAAAATCCTTCCAGATCAAATGTTACATATTTGTAACCGGAAGAATAAAACTTAATTAATATATTCTGCCTTAATTCTTCTTTTATTATTTTTTCAAAATCCCTTATATCAGTTTCAATTCTGACAATATCTCCATGATGCCTTACCCTGACATTATTCAGGCCGTTTTCACTGAGATAATTTTCAAGGCTTTCAATTCTTTCAAGTATTTTCTTCTCTATTTTAATACCATAAGCAATCCTTGTAGCAAGACAGGAAAATGGACTTTTGTTTTCATTAATAAGATTATAACTTTCTGAAAGTTCTGTAATCTCCGATTTTGTTAGTCCAAACTTCTTCAGCGGACTTATGACTCCCAGTTCCCTGACCGCCTTAAATCCCGGCCTGTAATCATTTTCATCATCAGCATTGGAGCCTTCAAGCAAAACTTTTATTGTCTTTTTGGCTGCAACCTCTTTTAAATTTTGCATTATTGTCTTTTTACAGTAATAACATCTCCGGCTATCGTTTTTTAAAAACTCTAAATTTGACTCCAGATCAATATCTACTATTTCATGATTGACTCTTATTTTTTCTGCAATTGCAGAGGCAGCCTTCCTTTCGTTTTTCGGAAAAACCATGGATGAAGCGGTAAGCGCAACAACATTTCCTTCAAGCGCCTCCCTGGCTGCAAATAAAAGAAAAGTGCTGTCGATCCCGCCGGAAAATGCAACAGCAGCAGAACCGTATTTTTTCAACTCCTCAGTTAGCTTGCTATATTTTTTCTGAAGATTTTTATTTTCTATTTTCATACTTATATTATTTTGTCAGATTATACATTCAGGCAATTCCGCAGTTTTTCCCTTCTGCATTTGCAAAAGATCTGTCAAGGCAATAGTATCAGGAAAATCAGCAATCTTTTTCCCAGGCAATTCCCATATATCATGACTTGCATACCCATCAGCCTTCCTGCAGATTTCTTTTTCCCTGACACATTTAATTAAATACAGATCCTCTTCAAGAGGTTTGATTATCTCTCTCGGATTTTCTTAGTCCATATCTTGACCTTGTTGAAATTCTCATTAAAGTTCCATCCCCCTTGCTATTCTTCCTCCTCCAAGAACTGTTTTGCCATCAGATATATCATAGAAGACAACAGACTGTCCCGGCGTTACCGATTCCTGCGGAACAGAGAAATTTACATAAATATTTTCATCAGGATTTTTAACAATACTGCATTGGACTTCTTTATGGTTATATCTTATTTTAGCCAGAGCTCTGTCAGGCATCTCATCAGTAAACCAGTTAAGATCGGTAACAATAAGTCCTTTTTTTGCAAGATGACTTCTTTCCCCTACTACAATCTCGTTTTTATCAATATTGATTGAATTGACATACAACGGCTTCTCGTGACTTATCCCGAATCCTTTTCTCTGCCCTATAGTATAAAAAGCAACACCTTTGTGTCTGCCTATTACTTTTCCGTTCACATCCAGGATATTTCCCTCTTTGCCAAAATCTTTTCCGAGCCTGTCTTTTATGAATTCATGATAATTTTTGTTTTTTATAAAACAGATTTCCTGGCTTTCTTTTTTTTCATGAAGATCAAGGCCTGTTTTCTGCGATATCTTTTTTACTTCTTCTTTTTTGTAGTCTGATAAAGGAAACTTTAAAAACGGCAGTTTTTCTTTTCCAATCCCGTAAAGAAAATACGATTGGTCTTTTGTGCCGTCTGTAGCTTTGCCGATAAAGTAGTTTCCGTTTCGTAAAATTATCGATGCATAATGTCCGGTAGCAAAATAGTCAAAACCCATAAGTAGAGCCTTTTCAACAAGCAGCCCGAATTTGATTAATTTATTGCATTCAATACAAGGGTTGGGTGTCTGCCCTTCAAGATATGTATTAATAAAATTTTTTATGACATTTTCTTCAAGCTCTTTTGAATAATCAAAAACATAATGCGGGATACCCAGCTTTTCACAAATGGCTCCGGCATCTTTAATATTATTATCATCAGGACCGGCTCCAAAATCACCATCACGACCAGAACAATCACTAATACCGAGTCTCATGGTTACACCGGCAATATCAAAACCATCTTTTAAAAGCAGGGATGCAGCAACAGAGCTGTCAACTCCGCCGCTCATGGCTACAAGTATTTTTTCTTTTTTTAATTCCTGCATAAAGGCGACATTTTTCTCAATCTTGTTATTATCTTTTTTAGACTATTTATCGTAAAATCAATATCTTCTTCTGTCGTATACTTGCCTAAAGAAAATCTGACTGAGCTGCGAGCTGTTTCGACATCAAGTCCTATTGCTTCAAGAACATGGGAGGGGGCAAAACTTGATGAAGAACAGGCAGAGCCTGAAGATGTCGCTATTCCTTCAAAATCAAGACCCAAAAGTACTGCTTCCCCTTCGACAAAAGAAAAGGAGAGATTTGCATTATTGGGAAGTCTCTGCGTCCTGTGCCCGTTGAGTTTTGTATCAGCAATATTGTCTAATATGCCGTTTATTAATCTATCTCTTAAATAAGTCTGCCTTTTGCTTTCAGCATGAAGCTCTCTTACTGCAATCGCAAGAGCATGGGCCATTCCTGCAATACCCGGAAGATTCTGAGTCGATGCCCTTAAACCGAATTCATGGCTTCCACCATGAATCTGGGAGGCAAGAACTATGCCATTCTTTTTGTATAAAAATCCTACTCCTTTGGGACCATAGAATTTATGTGCTGAAGCACTTAAAAGATCTACATTTAGCATTTCCACGTCGGTACCAATATGGCCTATGCTTTGCACGGCATCCGTATGGAATATTATTCCGTATTCCCGGGCGAGCTTTCCTATTTCTTCTATCGGCTGTATACTGCCTATTTCATTATTTGCATGCATTATGGAAATGAGTATCGTATCTTTTTTTAATGCCTTTTTTATTTCATCCGGTCTGACAATGCCATCGTTATCTGTTCCTACATATGAAATATCAAACCCGCATGTCTTTAAATATTTGCAGGTTTCATGGACGGCACGATGCTCTATCGTAGAAGTAATTATATGATTGCCTTTTTTCCTGTTGGCAAAAGCAACTCCCTTTATCGCCAGATTATCGCTTTCAGTTCCTCCGGATGTAAAAATTATTTCTTCAGATTTTGCATTTATAAGAGAGGCAATCTGTTTTCGGGATTCGTCAAGAGCTTTTCCGGCTTCCCTGCCAAAAAAATGGAGACTTGAAGGGTTGCCGAAAATCCGACTTGCAAATATTTTCATTTTTTCAAATACTTCCGGATCAAGAGGTGTAGTAGCTGCATAATCAAGATATATTCTTTTCATTTCACTCCAAAAAACATTCCTTCTTAATCGTTTAAAAATAGTATTATTATATAAAACAAAATCACTTCAATTATTAAAATATAACCAAATTCAGAAAAAGTGAACTGAAATAATAGAAATAAAATAATTGATTAAAAGACTTAAAATATCCTAATTACTATTATTGCTATTAAATTAGTGGTAATAATATAAAATTGGGAGGGTTTGTCAATTATTTTGTTTGGCAGTTAGCTTGGTTGAAATGGGTGTAACTTATGGGATTTAGATCAAATTCTTCATATTTAAAATAATCAAAATCAGCATATTTATTTTCTCCTGTTAAATCCTGGCAACATATTCCGATAAAAGTCCCTGTAAAAGCTTTACCACCAATATAATCATCAGATAATTTGCTCATATCTAAAAGTTCTCCTATCTTCAGCCAGTTTTTTTCATCAGTTGAATAATAAAACTGACCTTTCTCATTGTTTACAGTTATTCTTAATCCAATTTTACTATTATTTTCAATCAGTAATCCATCTCTTGTAGGTTCAAGTAAAATATTTTTATTACAGGTTATTAATCTCAGAATTTTACCTATTTGGGAATTATAGGACATACACAAATAATAGT
>DUQM01000075.1 GCA_012837825.1 Actinomycetota bacterium
ACTCCGGAGTAAAGGGAAAGGGTTCTGCAATAAGGGAGATACTTGAAGGAGCAAGAATGCTCGACGCCAAAGTATGTGTGATATTTGAAGCGGACACACTGAGCGTAACACCGGAATGGATTTATAATATGGTTAACCCTGTTTTGAAATCAGGATATGGTTTTGTCGCTCCCTACTATATAAGAAATGAGCATGATGCGACCATAAATAATACCCTTGCCTATCCGCTTACAAGAGCTCTTTACGGCTTAAGGATAAGGCAGCCGATAGGCGGAGATTTTTCTTTTTCGAACGGAGTGCTGCAGGTGTTTACAAGGGAAAAATACTGGGAAAAATATTCCCATATAGGCAAATACGGAGTTGATATATGGATGACAACAACAGCGCTTAACGAGGGATTCAGGGTATGCCAGTCTGTACTGGGAACCAAGCTTCATGAAAAAAATCCACACAGGGAAATTGAATCTATTTTTATGCAGGTTGCAGGTACTATTTTTGATCTGATGAGAAATTATGAATACAGGTGGCGGGATGTGATCGGCAGTATCCAGGGTTTTATCATGGGGGATTTCAAGTTTGTGGAAGCTGAGCGTTTTAAGGCAAACTATAATGAACTGATGCAGAAATTTTATGAAGGTCAGGAAGCTTATAAGAATATCTGGAAAATTATTTTTGAAGATACCACTCACAGGGAATTTAGAAATACTCTCAGTGCCAATTCACCCGAAAATGTCACATTGTCTGTAGAGCTTTGGACAAAAATAGTATATGAATTTGCCTGTGCCTACAATTTTGTAAGTCCCGGTGAGAGAGAAATATTATTAAAAGCAATGCTTCCCTTTTATTATCTGAGGACAGCAACTTTCATAAAAGAAGCAGAGCTTTTCAGCGACGAAATAGCAGATGCTATAATTGAAGGAAATGCCGGTGTATTTGAAAGGGTAAAATGGTATTTGCTTGACAGATGGGATTTTTATAAAAATAAAAAAATCAGAATAAGCCTGGATTTAAAATCCCTGAAAAGATAACAGTATTTTCTGAAAAATATTAAATTAAATTTTAAACAGGAAGGAACGGTATGTCCGGAAAAAGCAAAGACACCCATTCTTCAGGAAAACTTATCGCAGGCATTCTTTTTCTGATGCTTTTTACCCTGTTCTTCGGAGTTTTTATAGGTTTTCTTTTTGCGCCCCAGACTGGAAGAAAGTTTCGGGAAACAATAAAATACTGGCTGAACGAAGTGGTTGAAAGAGGCAAGTTCGGACTTGAAGAAGTAAAAGTCATGGGGAGCGAGCTTATTGACAAGAGCAAGGAAAAAGTAGAGCGCTTTTCATCAAGAATATTAAGCGACTCACAGGAAGAATAAGCAGGCTGTGATTTTTTAAAAAATAAACGATGTAATTTATTGTATTATAAGTGATGTTTTTTATTGACATGTTTTTACTACTATAGTATTATCTTTGCTTGCCAATTTTTTAATTTTCAGGTTGGCTCAGGTTGCAGGCATTGATTTGCACTTTTTATGCTGTTTTGATATTTTTAAAATGACAGGTTTAAGTGGGCCGTTAGCTCAGTTGGTAGAGCACCGGACTTTTAATCCGGGTGTCGAAGGTCCGAATCCTTCACGGCTCACCATTTGCCCTCGTCGTCTAGTGGTTTAGGACACAGCCCTTTCACGGCTGCAACAGGGATTCGAATTCCCTCGAGGGTACCAATTTTCGGGCGATTAGCTCAGCTGGGAGAGCGTCTGCCTTACAAGCAGAGGGTCGTAGGTTCGATCCCTACATCGCCCACCATTATTTTTTTAGCGGCTTTTAAGGAGCTGTCGTCTAGTGGTTTAGGATACGTGCCTGTCACGCACGAGATCGCGGGTTCGAATCCCGTCAGCTCCGCCACTTCCTGGTTGCCGTTTATCGTTTATGAATAAGCCACTTTTTCAGGGCGAGATAGCTCAGTTGGTAGAGCAGTGGACTGAAAATCCACGTGTCCGCAGTTCGATTCTGCGTCTCGCCACCACTTTGCCACCACTTCATTTAATCAAAGCCGTATTTCATTTAAAAACCTTAACACTCCGAAATAATTCCAAACAGACAGTTTCAGGGATACCGGAGGACTATATAATCAGTGATACCGGGGGCTATTTTAAATAAAGAATGCTACATTGCAACTTAATCAATTTCTAACCATAAATAAGTTGCGCAAGGAACTTCTTCAAGATTGATTTAAAAATTCATAGAAAGATAAAAAATTTACAACGATGTTTCTCCCGGATAAGATAAGAGTGCCGATATTATTGAATAACATCATTATAATAAAAAAAGTATTGACATTTAATTGACTGATGTATTAAAATGTACAAATGAAACGGTTCATAGTATACCGATTCATATTAAAATTTACTTATTAATAAACAGGAGGAAATTAGTGCGTCAGATAAAGAAAAATATCATTTCTTTAATTGTCATTTCTTTAGCTATCATCACCGGGCTGAGTCTTTTAGCGGGATGCTCTGCGTCTTCAGCCAGTGAAACAACCGGTACTGAATCATCACAGGCACAGAAGCAGAATGAAACAACCGGTACTGAATCATCACAGGCACAGAAGAAGGATGAATCACCAACCAGTAGTGAGCAGCCAGACATGAAATTTGCTGACCAGACTCTCACAATGACAGGATCCACAACTCTGCTTGAAGTTGCGCAGATGTGGGCAGAAGCTTTTATGAAGACAAACGGAGGTAAAATAACTGTTAACGGCGGCGGTTCAGGTGAAGGAATTGCATCACTGTTAAATGGAACAACTGATCTTGCAAATGCTTCCAGGAAAATGAAAGAAGATGAATTTACCGCAGCAGAAACAAGCGGACTGGACATAAAAGAATATGTAGTCCTGTTTGACGGAATATGTGTTATTACGAGCAGCAATATTAATGTAAAAGAACTTTCAATAGATCAGCTGTCAGATATTTTCACCGGTAAAATAACAAACTGGAGCAAAGTAGGCGGTCCTGATGCGGGCATAGTTGCAGCTGCAAGAGACACAAATTCCGGTACAGGTGAATATTTTCTTGAAAGAGTAGTTCAGAAAAACAAGACCGAAAAAGATAATGATTATTCAGATATGTGTTTAAGACTCCAGTCAAACAGCGATGTTGTAAGTCAGGTGGCAGGAAATGAAAATACAATCGGTTATATAGGAATAGGTTATCTTGAAGCTGCCCAGGGAAATGTTAATCTGGTTGCTGTAAAAGATGATGGTTCAGCGATTCTGCCGTCAGTTGAAACAGTTGCAGACAAATCCTATCCGATAGCCAGAGATCTTTATATTTATGGCAATTCTCTGACTATGAGTGAAATAGCAAATGCCTTTATGGAATTTGTTTTAAGCGCAGAAGGACAGGCACTGGGACAGGAAGCAGGATTTGTAGGCGTTAAATAAAATTAAATTTTTTCAAACACCCATAAATACTTTCCTTTATGTTAATAACAGGAGACTTAGAATCAATAACAAGCCTCCTGTTATTAA
Organism: Actinomycetota bacterium; assembly: GCA_012837825.1. Classification (NCBI taxonomy): domain Bacteria; kingdom Bacillati; phylum Actinomycetota; species Actinomycetota bacterium. Next base: position 3,526 of record DUQM01000075.1, read on the forward strand.
TTAAAATAATTAATTAAATTAATGAATATCTATAGGACTTTAAATATATTTTCGTTTTTTGTTCTGTCTGATAACATATTCTGAACTTTTCTTTACTGGATTTGATTTATAAATTATAATTTCAGACAGCTAATATATAGAATATATAGCTTGTTTAAGGAT
>DUQM01000076.1 GCA_012837825.1 Actinomycetota bacterium
AACAACTGTTTTAAAAATCCATAGATAGGAGGAGTCGTGCTTGTTTCAGCAAATGAAAGCCAGATAATAGCCGGTACTTTATTCGGTTTCATGGGAATTTACATATGTTTTATTGTATTTATGGCAGCAACTTTTATTACATTATTCGTTTTCTGGATAATAGGAATTGTAGATATATCTCAGAGAAAGAATGAAGAATTTCCAAATCCGGAGGATAATCCAAGGTCAACCTGGCTGATAATTCTTCTTGTAACTCTTGTAATTCCGCTTGCAGCCGGAATAGCTGCAATTATTTATTATGCAACAATAATCAGGAAATATCCGAGGGATAGTTTTCAGCCGGCAACGGAATCCCCGGAAGATGGTGGAAAAAACAACAGACAGAAGAAGATTGATTAAAATCAGAACAATTATTCATCCATTATATCTTTCAAGGCATTGTCCGTATTTTTTGCAGTGAATGATTTAAAATCGAAATCATCTATTATTTTGCTTATATTTTTAGGAATGACTTCTTTTTCTTTTAAAAATTCTGCAATTTTTTTTATTCCTACTTTGCTGATGACATACCCTGCAGCACCGCCCAGTACAGCGCCTCCGATAATATATGCAAAAACCTTTGAATCAAATTTCTTTTTTTCAGAATTATCTCCGTGCATTTATTCCCTCCAAAGATATTTTAAAAATTATTTGTAAATTATATATATAAAATGAATATTCATTTGACAGATAATTCAATATTATATATATAATTGGTTTTTATTACAAAAATTTAAAAGTTGCCGGATTATTTGGATGAGGAATAAATCAGGTAAAATAAATTCGCCGAATGAAAAGCAAACCCGGTATTTTGAAATAATACTGGGCCTGTTTGTAGCTGTGCTGCTTATTTCAAATATTGCTTCTACGAAAATAACGCAAATATGGAAGTTTGCTTTTGATGGCGGGACTATCATATTTCCTCTTTCTTATATATTCGGAGATGTTCTGACAGAGGTATACGGCTATAAAAAAGCAAGAAAAGCAATATGGGTAGGTTTTTTCAGCGCTTTTCTGATGTCCCTTGTCCTATGGCTGATAGGAGTGCTGAAACCGGCCGAGGGCTGGAATCTTCAAAATGCCTATATTTCAATACTTGGACAGACACCAAGAATAGTAGGAGCTTCTCTGGCAGCATATTTTGCCGGCGAGTTTTTAAACTCCTTTATAATGGCAAAGATGAAGGTGTTTACAAAAGGAAGATGGCTCTGGGCAAGGACGATTGCTTCAACAATAGCCGGTCAGGCAGTAGATACGGCATTGTTCTGCCTGATTGCATTTGCCGGATTATACTCATGGGATCTTTTATTATCCATAATCATTTCCAATTATATTTTCAAGGTAGGCCTTGAAATAATAATGACACCTGCAACATACGGGATAGTTTGTTTTCTGAAAAGAAAAGAAAATATCGATCACTATGATCACAGGACAGACTTTAATCCGTTTAGAATAAGAGGCTAGATAAAATAAAAAAGCACCAGTAAAATTAATTTGATTTTATTTACCAGCGCAGTTTGCTTTTTATTACTTTTTGGTTTTATTTATTTTACAAGAATACCTATTCCCAGAATAGCCAGAACTACAAAAACCAGCCAGTAGTTAAGAAAAATAAATGATGCTACTTTCTTTACTTTCTCCATTTGCTTCACCTCCCTCTGAAATTCCTTTTTTATAATTATGAATCGTTTCATATTTATATTATATATAATTTCGAACCTGTGTCAAATATTTTTTTACTGATTTAGTTCAGGGTAGGGATATCTGTAATGTCCACTGACTTCCATTTCAGCCAAGGCATTGATTTCGGTTATTTTTCCCAGGTCTTTTGTTATCATTATGACAAGAGGAACACCTTCCGGACTGCTATGGTTTGAAAGCATGCCTGCTATATTTTTTCCCGGATTTTCAGCATCAACAGTAAAATATACAATATCCCCGGGCTGCCACTGAAGGATATTTGCAGGATCCGAGGCATCAAATTCTGTCGGAAGCTCAAGCGCATTGCGTTGGAAGAATTTCTGCTGGAAATATACAACCCTGAAGTCTGTTTTTTTATCAGGATTTTTGCTGCCTTTGATATTCATCGGATAAGCATCTATATGTTTGCTCATATCATCATATACAAGCTCCATTAAATCATAACCGCAATCTTTCAAAACAACCGAAACAACATCAGTCGATATCCAGTATTTATCATCAGGATAACCGGTATCCGCATAAAACTGGTACTGATATTCAATATCCTCCTCAAGAAGCTTCATTACCCTCAATACAATTTTTTTCTGTTCGTCACTTAGCTCAAATGCCCCTGTTTCATTTGCTGTGGTAGTTTCTCCAATATCTGAAAACTCTTCAGTTGTTGCAAGAGCACTGTCTGAGCCTGATTCAGAATCAGCACCTGTGGCATCATCCGGATCCTTATTTCTAAAATCAGCCAGTTCCGTTTCTTTCCCCCGGATATTTTCGGAGAGGGGGAAATTAATAAACGATTTGAAAAGATTCTGGGGAATTTCGATTTTAAGTTCCTTATAGAAAGATTTAAGCGTCCAGAACTGCAAAGCCGCCAGTGCTATAAAAAACACTATTATAATATCATATCTTAATTTTCTTCTTCTTTGAGATTTTCTTATTCTGGCTTTCATGGACTAATATATTAACTTAAAAATGCAATTAAATAAAGAAAGCTTTACTTTACTTTTAAAAACAATATTGTTATATATTAAGTTTATTATTTTTTCAAAAAATTGTTAAAATTACTTATTAAAATTTTTGCAGCAGCCAGAGGATTTGATATTGAAAAAGGAAGTTGCAATACTTACCGGAAATGAAGCCATTGCGCTGGGTGCTCTTGAAGCCGGTGTCAGATTTGCAAGCGCTTATCCCGGAACTCCTTCAACGGAAATACTGGAAAACATTGCTGAATCAGGCAGTATTTACTGTCAGTGGTCCGTTAATGAAAAGGTTGCCCTTGAAGTTGCATCCGGCGCCAGCATTGCAGGGAAAAGGGCTATAGTTGCAATGAAGCATGTGGGGCTTAATGTTGCTTCAGACCCTTTTATGACTCTTGCATATACTGGTGTCAACGGAGGTCTGGTAATAATATCTGCAGATGATCCTGGCATGCACAGTTCCCAGAATGAGCAGGATAACAGATATTATGCAAAAATGGCAAAAGTACCTTTGCTTGAACCCGCAGACAGTCAGGAATGCAAAGATTTTCTGATTAAAGCTTTTGAAGTAAGTGAAAAATTTGACATACCGGTTTTGTTAAGGACTACAACAAGAATATCCCATTCAGGTTCAGTAGTCAGAAAAGGCAAAACGGGAAAACAAAAGACTGACAGAATTTATAAAAAAGATCCGGCAAAGTATGTTATGATTCCGGCTTTTGCCAGAAGCAGACACAGGATTCTTCTTCAAAAATATGAAAAGCTTAAAGAATTTTCAGATAAAACGGATATTAACAGAATTATAGATTCGAAAGACGGAAAGTCCTCCTGCGGAATAGGAATAATTACCGGCGGTGTCTGTTTTCAGTATGCGTCTGAAGCATTCAGGAATTATCCGATATTGAAATTAGGGATGACAAATCCTCTTCCCTTTAACCTGATAAGAGATTTTTTGAGCGACAAATCTTTGATTATAGTTGTTGAAGAGCTTGAACCCTTTATTGAGGAACAGATAAAAGCCTGTTTTACCGGCTGCAGAGTAATAGGCAAATCTTTTTTCCCTGATTATGGCGAACTCAATGTTGAGATACTTGACAATTTAAATGATTTTATTTCAAGCACAGGCATCAAAAACTCTCCCGGTGAACTTACATTAAAAAATATTGAAGACAGAATAAAAGAGTTTAAAGAAGAAAATTCCTGTTTGACAGAGGAAAAATATAAGACGGAGATTAAAAATTCGGTTAAAAAAACAATTCCTCCAAGGCCGCCGGTTCTCTGTGCAGGATGTACGCACAGACCGGTCTTTCATATTTTAAAAAAACTGAAAGTAATAGTAATGGGAGATATCGGATGCTATACTCTCTCGGTTTTACCTCCTCTTAGCAGTCTTGACAGCTGTCTGTGCATGGGAGCCGGAGTCGGGCAGGCACTTGGTGTTGAAAAAGCAAACGAGGATTATAAAAATAAAGTCGTTTCGGTAATAGGAGATTCTACTTTTTTCCATTCGGGGATTACGTCACTTATAGATAATGTATTTAACAAAGGGACGGGCCTTGTAATAATACTTGACAACAGAGCTACTGCAATGACCGGTCATCAGACAAATCCGGGCATAGGAAAAACGCTTATGGGTGAAGATACCCATACAATACTTCCTGAAGAAATAGCAAAAGCCATTGGGGTAAAAAACATACGGATAACAGATCCATATGATGTAAGACTTCTTGAAAAAATAATAAAGGAAGAATTAAAAAGGAAAGAGCTTTCTGTAATAATCTGCCGCCGGGAGTGTGCCCTGATAAACAAAACGGAAAATCCCGGGAAATTTTATATAGATGATTCCGTATGCAAAAAATGCGGAATGTGTATCAGGACAGGATGTCCGGCAATAGGATTTGAAAACGATAAATATTTTATAAACCGGACGGTCTGTACAGGCTGCGGCGTCTGCTCACAAATTTGTCCATGGGATTCAATAAAACGAAATAATGATATTAGCTGACAAAAGTATTAATAAATATAAAAAGAGATCGGTTTCGATTTTAAAAAGAGGAGAAACAATCTCTGTGCTGTTTGCGGGTGTTGGGGGACAGGGCATACTTCTGGCTACGGGCTTAATGGCAAGAGCCTGTCTTTTTGAAGGGTTTGATGTAAAAGTTTCAGAAGTGCACGGGATGGCCCAGAGAGGGGGAAGTGTTGTCGGAAGCATAAGGTTTGGCAAAAAAGTCTTTTCCCCTACAGTTGATCATGCAGACTATATTATTGCACTGGAAGAAGTTGAGTCTTTGAGATGCCTGGATAATCTTAAAAAAGAAAGCATATTCATATATAATACTTACAGGATTTTTCCTTCGACAGTTTATGGCGGAGATTATTCCTATCCTGACAATGTAAGAGAGCTTCTTTCAGAATTTACGCCGGATGTATTTCCGGTAGATGCATTTGAAATTGCCAGGCGGCTGGGTAAAAGCAAGACAATGAATACAGTTTTGCTTGGTTTTTTCTCAAATTTTCTTCCCATAAGCACTGATAGCTGGGAAAATGCTATAAAAGATATCATCCCTTCGGCAATTATCGAAATAAACTTAAATGCTTTTATGGCAGGCAGGAATCTTATTAATAATTTTCGGGAGGTATAAAATGCCGATAAAACAACTAACCGTTTTTTTGGAAAACAAGCATGGAAGGCTTGCTGAGGTTGCAAGAATTTTGAAAAGGGAAAATATAAATCTTCAGGGTTTTTCAACTACGGAAGCAAGAGATTATGGCATCCTGAGACTGGTAGTGTCAGATATTGAAAAATCAAGGGCATCTTTGAAAGAAGCCGGTTTTACAACCCATGTAGCTGATGCAATATGCATAAGAGTTGAAGACAGACCGGGTGAGCTGCTGAATGTTCTTGATGCTCTTTCTGAAGCAAGGATAAACATAGATTATGTATATGTTATTGCCGGCACAAGAATAGTATTGAGTGCCCCTGAACTTGACAGAGCAGAAAAACTGCTGGTTGAAAAAGGCTTTTCTATCTGTATGGATTGAAAAAGACCTGTAAATTACTCTTAAGGATAAAAACTTATACGGGCAGCCGTCATGATTAAATAATAGCGAGGAATCAAAATGGTTTTGGAATTTTTCAATGAAAACATTGAAACGGCAGACAGAAAAATTATTGAAGAAATACAGACGGAAAGACTTAAAAACACATTGATAAACGTCTATGAAAATGTCCTGTTTTACAAAAAAAGACTGGATGACTGCGGTGTTGATCCATACAATTTCAAAAGTATTGATGAACTGAAGAAGATACCTTTTACAACTAAGGAAGATTTAAGGCTGAACTATCCTTATAAAATGTTTGCCAGACCGTTTGGTGAAATTGTAAGAATACATTCATCATCGGGAACCAGCAGTAATCCAACGGTAGCGGCTTACACAGACAAGGATATTGAAATATGGAGCAGCATAATTGCCAGGCAGCTTTTTTCTTTAAATCTGAGAAAAGGCGATATTTTTCAAAACAGTTATGGCTACGGACTTTTTACCGGCGGCCTCGGTCTTCATTATGGAATAGAGAAGCTGGGCGGAACTGCAATTCCTGTGTCCGGAGGAAATACTGAAAGACAGATTAAAATAATGCAGGATTTTTTGCCTGAGGTACTTTGCTGCACCCCTTCCTATGCGCTGCATATTGCAGAAGTTGGAAAAGAGCTCGGAGTCGATTTTTCAAAACTTCCCCTTAAAACCGGCGTCTTTGGTGCTGAGCCATGGACAAACCAGATAAGAAAGGAAATCGAGAAAAGACTGTCAATTGATGCCTATGATATTTATGGTCTGAGCGAAGTGATAGGTCCGGGAGTTTCCTGTGAGTGCTATTGTAAAAAAGGATTGCATGTATCAGAAGATAATTTTATTGTTGAGACCATTGACCCAAAAACAGGCAGGAATGTGCCGGAATCAGAAACAGGGGAACTGGTTTTTACAACAATTACAAAAGAAGGTATGCCTGTAATCAGATACAGGACAAAAGATCTGTCAAATCTTGTTTATGATAAATGTGAGTGTGGAAGAACTCATGCCAGGATGGCAAAACCCATCGGAAGATCTGATGATATGCTGATAATAAGAGGGGTAAATGTATTTCCTTCACAGATTGAGGAAGTTTTAATTAATGTAAAGGAAATAGAGCCCCAATATCTTATTATTGTGGAAAAAAGAAATTTCCTGGATTTTATAGAAGTATGGGTGGAAGTTCCTGAAAATATCTTCTCGGAAAAGATGCAGACTCTTGAATATTTCGAGTCATCAATTGAGCACAGCCTGTATTCGGCAATAGGCATAAATATTGACGTAAAACTGAAAGAACCCAAGACTATCAAAAGAAGTGAGGGAAAAGCCAGAAGGGTTGTTGATATGAGAAAAGGTGAAAAACCTTAGAATTATCAAAGCTCCGGGAGAAATTGAGGGAAAGTAAAAATTTTAAGGCAAAAAGAACTAAAGCGGCAATTTGGAAAATCAAAACAAAATAATCTTTGAAATTAACAAAATAATCTCTGAAGAAATAAAGATCCTTAACAGTTATTATAATTATGATTTGAAAAGGTTTTTCTGCCCGGAATTATTTTACGGCTCGGCTTTTCTTGCTTTTTTTAATATAGAAGATATCCCGGATTTTATTCCGGACAAAAATTTTAAAATCAATAATTCTCTTGATGGCAGAGAAAATATTACATTTTTTGATACATATAAAATAATCAGTCTTATTACCGGAATAGAGCTTCTTGCAATCGGTCTCAACATGCATACATCACATGAAAACACATTCCGTAAGGTTTCAGGCAGGTCGGAGAACAGTGAAAAAAATTATACCATAGAGCTTCTTTTCGGCGATATCTTTTATTCAAGAGCAATAGCATATCTTATTAATTTTGATAATTTCATTATTTTTGACAACATACTGAAATCAATACTTTCAATCCACCGATCCAGAATGATAGTTCATCAGAAAATAAAAGATATTTTTGATTGCGGCAGGAATAATGCCTGGTTTTTCAATAAAGGTTTTTCGGAAGTGAGAATGTTAAACGCATTATTAAAAGAAATATTTTTTACCGGGATAGGAGTATCCAATTTTGATGTTACAGCAGATAAAACAAAAGACTTTCTCATGATTATTAATGAAATGGTTTTATTAAAGACATATAATGATTTGACTGATTATGTCAGACAGGCAGCGCCGGAGTCTTTTGAAAGCAGTCATTTTAAATATGACGAGGATTTTTTAAATAAAGCAGATGACTTAAGAAAGAGCCTGAATATAAAGATAAACAGGCTTGAGCCTGAATGGATAAAAGAAAATTTTTTAAAATTATTTTTTAAATTAGCCTAGAAGCTTATATGGATTATTCAGACTCATTCGGGAAATCAGTGCCGGTAATTAAAATTCACAGGTAAAGTATGATGATAAAATCGGATCTTACATTATTACATGCTCCAAGCGTGTATGACTTCAGAAAGAAGAACATTTTCTATGGTCCCATGAGCGATCTTGTTCCCTCCTCACCCATATTTGAAATGTACCCCATTGGCTTTCTTACAATGTCAAATTATCTTGAAAAAAGAGGAATAAGCGTTAGGATTATAAATCTGGCTTATCTCATGATGTCAGACAGAAATTTTGATGCAGAAAAATTTATAAGCAGAATAAAAACAAAGGCTTTCGGGATAGACCTGCACTGGCTTCCACACTGTCAGGGTTCCAATGAAGTAGCTAAAATAATAAAGAAATATCATCCGGACATCCCTGTTATCTTCGGGGGGTTCTCATCTTCTTATTTTTACAAAGAGCTTATAAGTTTTCCTCATGTTGATTTCATACTGAGAGGCGACTCTGCCGAAGAACCGTTGTATCAGCTTATGAGCGCAATTAAAAAAGGCGATAATTATTTTTCATTTTTAAGACAAATACCAAATCTTGTCTGGAAATATAAAAACGGGATTCACGAAAATCCTTTAAGCTGCATATCGGAAGATCTTGATGAAATTGATTTTGATTACAGAATAATGTTCAAACAGGTGTTAAGATATAAAAGCCTTAAATCTGTTATTCCTTTCAGCGGCTGGATGGATTATCCGGTAACTACAATACCGATCATCAGAGGGTGCAACAAGAATTGTTCGGGCTGCGGAGGCTCAAAAAATGCTTTTGAAATGTTTGGCAGAAGAACAAGACCTGCATTCAGACATCCTGAAAAACTTATTGATGAAATACTTATTATCCGGAAATATATAGATGCTCCTGTTTTTATACTTGGAGATATAACACAGGGAGGAAGAGATTATCTTGAAGAATTTTTTAAAAATACAAAAAGATTAGATAAAGATATGCAGATATTTTTCGAATTTTTTGAACCTCCGAATGAATGGTTTTATGACAGGGTTGCTGAAAATTTTAATTATTTTTGTTTTGAAATATCGCCTGATTCACATGATGAGAAAGTCAGGCAGAAAATGGGGAAGCGGTTTTCCAATGACAGGCTTGTTTCAGGCATAAAATATGCTCTTGAGAAGGGGGCTCAAAGATACGACCTGTATTTCATGACAGGACTGCCGGGCCAGACTAAAAAATCAATAATGCAGACCGTAGATTTTTGCAGGGAACTTTATGAGGCACTTGAATGGGATAAAAGATTTATGCCTTTTATCTCTCCAATGGCTCCTTTTATAGATCCCGGAAGCAGGGCTTTTGAAAATCCCGATGAGTTTGGCTATACGATTACCGAAAAAACTCTTGCAGATCATATTGAGGCAATAACGAGGCCTTCCTGGAAATACATACTCAATTATGACAGCAGATTTCTTACAAGAGATGAGATGGTTGAGGCTACATACGACTGTGCGATAGGACTGAATGCCCTCAAGGGAAAAGCGGGGAGCATAAGCAGTAAAGCAATGAAGGAAAATGAAGAAAGAATACTTGCAGCAAAGGATATAATGTCTGAAATAGACAAAATAATCTCTGACGGCAGTAATATTTCTGACAGTAAAAGTTTTGAAAGCCTTAGAGGCAAGGCGATGAAATACAGTCTTTCAACAGTCTGCGACAAGAAAGAACTGGAATTTCCTTTTACAAAAAAGAATTTCAAATGGCATGCAATTATAAAGGCAGTCCTTTTCAATGGCTGATTTTTGTTTTGACCGAAAAATTATATTAATTTATTTTTTATGTTCAGTAATTTTAAAAAAACCTTATTTTTAAAAAAGGATCTTGCGATTCTTGGTAATTATATAAAATCCATCGTAAGCGACATGGATGGTCTGCCGGGCAAAGCGATTGCCGGAACACTTCTTGCCGGGGGCAAAAGAATCAGGCCGGCATTATTTCTGATATGTGCCAGAAATAAAAAATATAATATTGATTTTCTTTTGCCTGCCGCCGCGGGTATTGAAATGCTTCATACCGCATCACTAATTCATGATGACATAATAGATAATTCTGTTTTAAGAAGAGGCAGGAAGACCATTCATAATATTTATGACAAAGATACGGCAAGGTATGCAGGTGATTATCTTTTTACATATGCCTTCTATTTGCTGAACGGTTACTCTAATCATCTGATATGTAAGGAAATGTCTAATGCTTCACAAAGTCTTGTAATGGGAGAGTTTGACCAGCTTAAAACCAAAAGCCTTATAGAGCAGTCTGAAAAAGTCTATCTTGCGAAGATAAATGAGAAAACTTCCTCTTTATTTAAATTAAGCTGTGTTCTGGGTGGTATTTTGTCAGGTTCAGAAGAAGATGATGTTGATAAAATGAGACAGTTCGGGAATTTGCTGGGGATGGCTTTTCAGATAAATGATGACCTGATAGATATAAATATAAACAAGCCTGCAGATAAAATAGGCAAACCTGTCGGCAATGACATAAGACAGGGAAATATAACCCTGCCAATAATTTATGCATTAAGGGATAAAAAAATAAATTCCGAAATCAGGAACCTGCTTGGGAAAAAAGATTTCTCCGAGGATGATGCCGACAGGGTATTGAAATTAATAAACGGTTCTGAAGTTGTTGAAATGGTCAGGCAGAAAGTATTTCATTATCTTGCCGAAGCAAAGAGGACTGCTTCTCTGGTCAATGGCAGCTCAAGGCGAAACGGTCTTATGGAAGTTTGTGATTATCTCATGGGAGCAATAGAAAGAAACTGAAAGAGAAATATTAAAAAGGTTAAAATGAATTTTTATTTAAAAACTTTTGTTGATGTGCTGAGTGTCACAATACCTATTTTCGCAGTAGTGGCGATAGGATATCTCTTCAGGAGAAGAGGGATAATTTCAGATAGGGCAGTTCCTGCCTTAAACAAAATAGCTTACTATCTTGGCCTTACGACACTTATTTTTACAAGCATAGTAAAATATGATTTAAAAGAAATCTTCAATATCGGTATCGTAAAGATACTTTATACTACTTTTGCTATTTTTATTGTTATTGTTTTCATTTCTGTTTATTTTCTTAAAGTCAGAAGAAAAACAAAAGGAGCCATTGCAATATCAAGCTTCAGATGCAATATGGCTTTTGTCGGAATACCGATCATCATATCTGCATTTGGAGACATTGCGGGAGCGAAGACAAGCATAATAATCGGGTTTATGACTCCTGTAAATATTATATTTGCGATTATATTCTTAAAAATTCTTGGCGGACAGGATAATGAAAGAAAAAATTATGGCAGATTTTTTCTAAGCTTTCTGAAAGACCCGTTGCTTATTGCGGCAATAGCAGGAATACTAATTTCTTATTTCAGCATCCCGCTTCCAAAAGTATTGCTTGAACTTCTGAATATGCTTGCCGGGCTTGCAATTCCGCTTGCACTTATAACAATCGGGGCCTCTTTCAGAATTTCCCACATAAAGCTTAATCTTAAATTTTTAATACTGGCCATAGTATTAAAACTGGTGGCAGAACCTCTTATTGCTTTTTTTATCGGGAAGTATGTATATGCAATAGATCCGGTGGATATAAGCATCACGGTGATTTTATTCGGTATGCCTCTTGCAGTCGCTGCATATATAATGGGAAAGGAATATGATTCTGATTCTGATTTTATTTCGTCAGCATTGATTCTGTCGACAATAGCTTCGGCTCTTACCATAACTCTCTGGCTTTTCTTTCTGAAAGTATTTTTCAGAATTATCTGAACAGCTTACCGGGATGAATATTATTAAGATCAATACATCAATTCATAAATATAATAGCTTTCCATTACCTTTTTGATGTAGTTTTTTGTTTCATCGTAGGTTATATTTTCAATGAATTCATCAATATCAAGCCCGCCGTAATTGTTTATCCATCTCTGCATTGCCCCGGGTCCTCCGTTATAAGCTCCAAGGGCATAGTATTTATTATTTCCAAAATTATTTAACTGTTGTGCAATATAATAAGTCCCCATTCTTATGCTTGTTTCAGGATCATGCAGCATATCATTGTTAAAATTACTTATGCCGAGCTGGTCAGCTATATTTTTTCCGGTTGCCGGCATTATCTGCATAAGTCCCTGTGCGCCTGCATGTGAGCCTGCATCGGCTTTAAAACGAGACTCCTCCCTCATAATGGCAAGAATGAATTTTTCATCAATTCCATAAGTTCCGGCATATTTTCTGACATATTCTTTGTAAGCGAACGGATAGAAAAGATAATAGTAGTAATCCTTCCGGCTGCCTGTGAGAGCCGAAGATAATTTTTTGTAATTCTTCTGAATCAGCAGAATTGAATTTTCATAATCCCTGCTTTTGAGATACAGGGTAGAAATTTCAAGGATCTTTGCAGGATCCGCATCTGTTTCTTCTTTCGAAGCTTCTATCTCTGAAGCGGCGCTGTCATAAAATTCAATGAATAATAATTCTTTTGCCTTGTTTATGTGGGTTGCATCTTCTTCTGAAACAATGACCTGAGGTTCAAGGTATTCGTATATTTCAGGTATTGTTCCGGCAATTTCAGGATTGTCAGGGTTAAGCTCTTTGTTTATTACAGGGAAGGTTATGTCAATGCCGATATCTTTCAGTGCATTTGCCGATTTGAAGCCATAATATGAAAAAGGATTGATGGAAAACAAACTTTTATATCCTTCGGCAGCTTCTTCTTTTCTTCCAAGCTTTTCAAGACTTTTTGTTTTCCAGAAAAGACTCTTTTCTTCAAGTGACGTGCCTTTAAAATGTTTTGACATACCATCGAAAGTAAAAAGGGCCCCCTCGTAATCCTGAAGTCTGTATTTTATCCATCCCAGCTCCCAGTATGCATCGGATATCCTATCGCCCGACGGATATTCATCTATTATTCTCTGGTAATAAAATGCGGCATTCTGCAAGTCGTTCGTTATATAAGATATTCTTCCTATTCTGTACAGGCCATCATCGGCAAAGTTGCTTGAAGGGAATAATTCAATGAGCTTTTTATAAGTTCTTATGGCGCCCTCATTGTCATCAAGATTGGTAAGACACCTTCCGAGATAATAAAGAGTATCATCTGCAAGGTCGCCTCCCGGATAGCTGTCATAGTTTCTCTGCAGATATTCTCTTGCATTTTTATAATTGTTCATATTATAAAAACTCATTCCTGTCCTGAAAAGAGTTTTGGAATAAATATCGGGATTAGAGTTTTTCAGACCGCTGTCCTGGAGTATTTTACTGAAAGACTCAAGAGCAAGATCATAATAATATATTTTAAAAAGTTTTTCTCCTCTTGAGTATAATTCACCTGCAGCAGGCTTGAATTGCGGCAGCCCTTCAATATTTGCAAGGCGGTTCAGGTTATCAAATGAATAAACAGCATATTCGGTTTCAGGATAATCAAGATATATTTTTTTAAATACCGAATATGCCTCATTTAGCTTTTTATTTTTTTCCATACATACACCTTGCTGAAAAAGTCCGTAAGGAGTCAGGGGAGATTGGGGATATTCTTTAATATAAGCTTCATACTTTTTTTCTGCAACGGCAAAATTCTCATTCATATAATACGAGTCTGCAAGTTCAATATAAGATTTTTCCCTGAATATACTGTCTTTATAATTATCAATTACAAACTGGTAATTTAGTGCGCTTAAATCATATTTTTCCTGAAGCAGCATGCTTTTTGCAAGGTAATATCTTATATGATCTTCCAGTACAAGGTATATGGATTTGATTTTATCAAGATAGTATTGTGCCTTCGTATACTCTTTTTCTTCAAATGCCTCCACTCCCAGAATAAAATAATATCTCTGCGTTTCAATATCATTAATATTGCCGCTATTTGCAGGTTTATTGCTGTTAAATGCAATGGTGCTTGTCGTAGTGGTTTCCTCGGCTGTCATGGCAGTAGTCGGGATTATTTCTGTTTCCAAATCATCTGCATTATCGACATCCTGTTGATGTTGATCTGTAGCAGAAGTCTCTGAATTCAGGCTTGATTTTTTTATTGCTATACAGCCCGGAAATATCATTGCGGTGGAGATGAAAACAAGTAAAAACAGAATGACTGAAGTTTTTATAAAAATTTTTTTTAATGAAAACATAATTTAATTTCACAACTTGTTTTGTATAAAGATAAATCGGATACCGTGAGGTATCTCTCAGGAACGGTATTATTATTGTAAAGTATTAAGTGGACATAATCAAACAGGCTTCCTGCAAGATAAAAGCAAAACCGAGCCATAAAGACACATATACCGGCCTGATCTTCTTAAGATATGATTTATTCATATATTAAATTAAATATTTTTGCTTACATGCTCATTTAAAAAAAATTTTTTTGATTTATAATACAATCATGGGGTTCTGGAAAAAAACAAAAAAAATCGGTCTTGCTCTCAGCGGGGGCGGGGCCAGGGGATTTGCACATATAGGAGTTCTTGAAGTGCTTGAACATGAAGGTATAAATATATCTGCTATCTCGGGCACAAGCATGGGTTCAGTAGTAGGATCCCTTTATGCTTTAGGAATACCAATAAAGGAAATACTTGAATTTATAGATTCCAATGACTGGAAAAGGTTTCTTATAAGTGCCAATTTTACAATTCCCAACCTTCCCGCCATAAACTCAAGGAAAGTAAACAGGGTGCTTTCAAGGCTGCTTGGGGAGAAAACATTTGAAGAGTGTCGCATACCTTTCTGTGCAGTTGCTGCGGATATTGTTACAAAAGAAAAAGTCTTTCTTAAGGAAGGCAGACTGGTTGAAGCTGTGAAGGCTTCCATAGCGATACCGGGAGTATTTGAGCCTCTTGTAAGAAATGAGCAGGTCCTGATAGATGGCGGTGTTGTTGAGCCGGTTCCCATAGATGCCGTCAGGACAATGGACGTGAATTTTGTTATTGCGGTTGCGCTTGAAAATCTTGAAAGAAAAATAGTTCCCACAGCAAAAACGTCAATACTCCATACTCTGGACGTTTCCCTTGCTCTTATGGAAAGGGAAATTTACGATAAATACTTTCCGGGAGCTAATATTATAATTCAGCCTCATACCGGTGATTTTGGCGTTTTTGATTTTGGCAGGGCAAAGGAAATAATAAATGTCGGTAGAATTGCAGCTCTGGAAAAAATAGAAGAGATAAAAAAGAAAATTTCCTGATTATCCTGCATATATAAAACAAATATATGCCAATTATTCAAAATTAAGAGAAAAATCAACTGCTTTTGCAGAATTGGTAAGCGTTCCCACGGATACAATATCTATTCCTGTTTTGCAGATTTCCTCCAGCGTCTCAAGTGTTATACCGCCGGAAGCTTCAATAATGCATGCTTTTCCAAGATTTTCCCTTATTTTTTTTACAGATTCTTTTAATTCTTCATTATTCATGTTGTCAAGCATAATAATATCAGCCTTGCTTTTTATTGCATGTCTTAGCTCTTCCTTGGTTTTTACCTCGACCTCTATTTTTAATGTGTGAGGGACTCTTGAACGTATTTTTTCAATTGCCTCTGATACGCCTCCGGCTGCAAGGATATGATTATCTTTGATTACGACTCCGTCAGACAGGCTGAATCTGTGATTAAAACCACCTCCGCACCTGACTGCATATTTTTCAGGCAGCCTCAGATTCGGAAGTGTTTTTCTGGTTTCCGTGACTTTTACTCCGTAACGGGAAGCTATATCTGCGAATTTTCTTGTAAGGGTTGCTATCCCGGAAAGGTGGCTGATAAAATTCAGCGATATTCTTTCAGATTTTAAAACAGACAGTGTCTTTCCCTGAAAGGCACATACCTTCTCCCTGTTTTTTATTTTGTCTCCATCATTTTTAAGCATCTTAAAAGCGACTGAAGGATCGATTGTTTTAAAAACATATTCTGCAAGTTTGATACCGCAAAGGACAGCTCCATCTGTTTCTTTGCAGATTATAAAACCACGGGAAGAATTGTCTTCTTCAAAAATATATTCTGATGTTATATCTCCGTATGCTCCAATGTCTTCAGCTATCGCTCTTTTTACAATATCATCATAACCTTCTGTATATATTTCCGGAATATTGTTTCTCATTTTTTACCTCAGTTCACGGGTTCAAAATAAATATCATTTTTCTTCTGGATAATATGTTTTTTCCAGTTATTATCGTTGGTTTGAGGGAAATCGCATCGCTGATGGGTTCCCCTGCTTTCTTCCCTTAAAAGTGCTGAAACTATAATAAGTCTTGCGACGAAAAACATATTAAGCAGCTCATTTGTTTCTATATCGGTTCTGTTATAGAAAGACTGATTTTCAAGATGTTCGTCGGCAAAAACAAGTACTTTTTCCAGCCTTTCCTTTTCTCTAAGTATGCCGACTCTGCTTGTCATAAAATATCTCAGCTTCTCTCTTATCCTGTCTGTCACCTCTTTGCCTGCAGAGTCATCGCTGACTGCTGTTTTTTGTTTTTTTAATTCTGCTTTATTATCAGCGCCATAGAATCCTTCTTGTTGTTTCGATTCTTCTGAAATAATAATTTTTTTAATGACTTTTATAAAATCTTCTGATTCAGCTGAACTATTTCTATTGTTTCCGGAGGGATTCCTGTCTTTGATGTTTTTAAGTATCCTGTTATATATTCTTGTTCCGAAAACAAGGCCCTCCATAAGAGAATTGCTTGCCAGGCGGTTTGCTCCGTGCGCTCCTGTTGCGGCAGTCTCTCCACAGGCAAAAAGACCCCTGATATTAGTCTCTCCGTCAAGCGTGGTTTTTATGCCGCCATTGAGATAGTGTGCTGCAGGCGAAACTTTTATCAGATCTTTTTTTAAATCAAGACCGTTTTCCTTTAATTTTTTGACTATATTGGGAAATCTTATATTAAGCAGATGTTTGTCGATATGTGTTGCGTCAAGGAATACATAATCTTTCCTGTTTTTTTTCATTACTATTGTCATTTCTTTTACAACAATATCCCTGGGTGCAAGCTCAGCCAGAGGGTGTCTTCCTATCATAAAACGGTTTCCGTCCGTATCCCTTAAAAAAGCTCCCTCTCCTCTGAGCGCTTCAGTGATCAGGAAAAGCTTGTCATCATTTGTCCTGAATACTGTAGGATGGAACTGAATGAATTCGATATCCTTTATTTCGGCACCGGCTCTGTAACTCATTGCAATACCGTCTCCGGTGCTGACTACAGGATTTGTTGTGATTTTATAGAGCTGCCCTATTCCTCCTGTTGAGATGACAATATTTGAACACGGGTGAATCTCAATTTTGCCTGTAGCTGAATTAAGAACTATTATCCCGCAGACCGAATCATCAGATGTGAGAATATCAAGTACAAAATTCTCAAGATAGAATTCAATGTTATTTATTTTTTTGGAATATATTATAAGCTTTTTTTCGATTTCTTCGCCTGTGGCATCTCCGCCTGCATGAAGAATCCTGGGACTGGAATGACCGCCTTCAAGGGTCAGCCCGATTTCACCATTGACTATATCAAAAGCCACTCCGTCTTCAATAAGATTTTCAATCATCTCGGGGGCGCTTTTTACAAGCGTTTTAACGGCCTTGCTATCGCAGAGACCCTGTCCGGAAACCATGGTATCTTCATAGTGCTTTTTCCAGTTGTCAGGATTCTTTATTGCAGCTGCAATACCTCCCTGGGCATACCAGGTATTCGACTCGGACAGAGAGCTTTTTGTAAAAATTTTAACCTTTATATGATTTGAAAGTCTTATGGCAGTGGATAATCCGGCTATCCCGCTGCCGATTATTATGCAGTCAGAAAAATCATGTATCCTTTCATAATACGAAGGATTTACCAGGAAACGGGGAAATGTTTTTTTTATTTCCATTTTTTTATCCTGTAAACTCCTGCATTTTTTCAAGAGAAGTTCTGGCTTTTCTAATTATTTCATCGGGCAGATTAATTTCATAGACACTGTCTTCAAGAGACCACATTATTTTTTCCAGATTAATAAGCTTCATATTCGGACATATAGTGTTTTTCTGAGCAGGATAAAATGTCTTTTCAGGATTAAGCTTCTGCAATCTGTGTATCATTCCTATCTCGGTACCAATGATAAATTTAGTATTTGAAGATTCCTGCACATATCTCAGCATTCCGCCTGTACTGAGGACCTTGTCCGCAATATCGGTTAATTCGGGGGTGCACTCAGGATGAACAAGTATTTCTGCATTCGGATGATCTTTTTTAAGCTGAATAAGAAGTTTTGCATTTATCATAATGTGAGTGGGGCAGTATCCCCTCCAGAAGATCATCTTTCTTCCTGTCCGACTCATGACATAAGTGCCCAGATATTTATCAGGGATAAAAATTATTTCCCTGTCGGCAGGTATAGAGCTTACTACTTTGACAGCATTTGCGCTTGTACAGCATATATCCACCAGAGCTTTGACTTCGGCTGTTGAATTTACATAGCAGACTATTACAGCGTCGGGATGCTCTTTTCTGAGCTTTCTTACATCTTTCACACTAATCATATTTGCCATAGGGCATCCGGCTCCGTCATCGGGAAGCAGGACCTTTTTGCCCGGATTTAATATTTTTGCGGTTTCTGCCATAAATCTTACACCGCAGAATACTATGGTGCTCTTCTTTACCTCAGATGCCTTTATGCTGAGTTCCAGGGAATCGCCAACAAAATCAGCAATATCCTGTACTTCGCCGATCTGATAATTATGAGCAAGTATTACTGCATCTTTTTCTTTTCTGAGCCTGTTAATGCTCTCTATAAGCTCTATGTTTTTATTCATTCCATTAATCCATATATTGAATTTTATTATTCTATGATGGCCTGCTGCCAGCCGGTCTTTACAGGACATCTTACAGAGAATAAGGAAAAATAATGTTTACCTATTTTAAAATATAAATTAAAAAAAATAAAACATAACCATAAAAGACTTCTTAATTAAAAATAAGAGATTTTAAATTGTCAATATGCTTGATATTTTAAAAATCTTCTTTTAATGTTATAAATCTATTTTCAAATTTATATTTTTAATAATTGGTATTGATTTATTTTTATTATTATCCTTATATAGGTTTTCATAAACAAAAAATTACAGTATTCTGTCGGCAACATATTTAAGGAGAAATATTGAGACTGATAATAAGCGAAAAGGAAATAGCAGCAAGAAGAATTGCGCAGATCCTTTCAGACAATGGAGTAAAAGAAGAAAAAGTATATGGTGTTCCTGTCCATTCCTTTTCTTTTAATAATACAGACTTTAAATCAATAGGGCTTAAAGGACATATTCTTCAGGTTGAATTTCCCCCGGAATATGCAAACTGGATAAAAGTGCCTCCCCAGGATCTTATTGATGCAGCTCTTGAAAAAAAGCCGATCGAAAAAAGGATAATTCAGGCTTTAAATAAAATTTCAGGCGAGGCGGAAAGCATAATAATCGCAACAGACTTTGACAGGGAAGGAGAGCTTATCGGTTATGATGCTTATGATCTTTTGAGAAACAAATTCGGGGAAATACCTGTGCAGAGAGCAAGGTTTTCGGCAATCACCCGGAAAGACATAAAAAATGCATTTTCAAATCTGGACAAGCTGGATTTAAATCTTGCCTTTGCAGGAATGGCAAGGCAGGATATCGATCTTATATGGGGCGCTGTTCTCACCAGGTTTATCTCTCTTTCATCTTTTCAGCTCAGGGAAAAATTTCTTTCTGTAGGAAGGGTTCAGACGCCCACCCTGGCTATTCTGGTGGAAAGAGAGCTGGAGATAAAAAATTTTGTTTCAGTACCTTACTGGCAGATTAAGGCGGTTCTTGAAAAACAGAACGGAGACAGATTTGAAGCTTTTTATTATAAGAAAAAAATACTTGATGAAAAAGAAGCGCAGAAAATATTTGATAAAGTCGGGGACAAAGGCAGTATTTCTGCAATAAAAGAAGTTACCAGATCAATAAAACCACCGGCTCCGCTGAATACCACCGGTCTTATAGTTGCTGCGAGCTCTATGGGATTTTCCGCACAGAAAACAATAAATACCTCGGAAAGTCTTTATATAAATGGTTTCATTAGCTATCCGAGAACAGATAATACGGTGTATCCTTCAACAATAGATTTAAGAGATACTATTTCAAATCTAAAAAACAATAAGGACTTTAAGGAGATGTTTGATGCAGTTCTTTCACAGAAGAAACTGAAGCCTACAAGAGGGATGAAAAAAACCACTGATCATCCTCCCATATATCCTGTAGCATCTGCAGACAGAAAGGACTTAAATAGTGATGAATGGAAACTTTATGAGCTTATTGTAAGAAGATTTGCATGCACGCTTCTCCCGGAAGCTTCAGTCAAGAGCATGGCTGTAAATATCGATATAAACGGTTTTAAATTCATTGCAAACGGTTCGACAATGCTTGATGAGGGTTGGACAAAATTTTATCCATACTATAAGCATGCGGAGGTGGTTTTGCCGGACCTGGAAAAGGGAGAGGATCTTTCTGTAGCAAAAAAAGAGATAAATGCAAAAGAAACAAAACCGCCGACAAGATATTCCCAGGGCAGGCTTGTTGAAAAGATGGAAGAGTCCAATCTTGGCACAAAAGCAACAAGGCACTCGATTATACAAAATCTGATAAGCAGGGGATATGTAAAAGGCAATCCTCTTGAGGCGACGAACAAAGCTATTGCAGTAATAAGCGCATTGAAGGATTATGCATCAAGGATTACAACTCCTGATATGACGTCTGAACTTGAAATGGATATGGATGCCATAACAAAAGGCGAGCTTGAAAAGTCGGAAGTGGTAGATATCTCAAAAAATAAATTAAAGGAAATAATGAAAATCCTTATTGAGAAGAAAAAGGAGATCGGGAAAGCAATAAAGGATGGTATCAAAGGTGATGAAATAGTTGGAAAATGCCAGTCTCCGGACTGCGGCGGCAATCTTATAATAAGGATGTCAAATAAAACCAGGAAAAAATTTATCGGCTGCTCCAATTATCCTGAGTGCACACAGTCTTTTTCAATGCCTCAGAACGGGCTTGTGCTGACAACTGATTCCGCATGCAAAACGTGCAGTTATCCGGTTATCAGAGTTATCAGAAAGGGCAGAAAGCCCTGGAATTTATGCATAAATCCGGAATGTCCGTCAAAAAATGAAAGTTATAAAAATAACAAAAATAAAGGGTCAGATAAAAAGACTGATTAAGGCTGCAGGCTTTAACCTTCTACAGGTGTTAACGGTTTGATAAAGCAGGCTTTTTTCTGCCCGGCGGTACAGGGGAGGGAACTACAAAATTGCTGAGTCTTTTATTTTAAAAGGCAGGTTTTCATTATTTCTTATACTTTCAATGATTCTTCTGTGTGTTGCATCTCTTGACCCGATATATGCTATATGCTGCTTAAAAGGATCCAATATATGCAATATATGCTGTTTAAAAGGATTTCATCTCCTGCTTTAAAAATAAAATAAGATATCTTCTTTTTCTGATGGGAGTTTTAAGTCATCTCCCAGTCATTTTATTCCGGAATTTTCCGGTTTTTTAATTAAATAGTTTTTTTAAAACAAAATGCTTTTAAAAAATCAGAACTTGTCCTGCCTGTTTTTTTTAAAATAATTATCGTAACTATACAAAGGCTTGGATCTGCGTTTTTCTATTTTTTTCCTTGTTGCATTAAATATTATTGCAATTATGAGAAATAGTATGAATAGCAGAACTATTCCAAGTATTACAAGAAGAAAGTATGAAAGCAGCTTGGTTTTTTCTCCCTCAACTCTTATAAACTTTTGCTCCCCGTATTTGATATCCCAGACCGCTATCCTGTTATCGCCGGTAAAATCAGAGTTGCTTTTTAAAACTTTGAAAGGAAATTTTATCTGGTAAGTGATTTTCAGTATTTCTCTGTCAGTTTTAACTATATTGTCCAGACGGTACAGATCTGAGTTTACTCCTCCTGATTTAAGAACTGATTCGTCAATTTTCATATCAACAAAATCTTCAAAATAATATTTTATGGAAAAAAATGATTCCTCTTTTTCTATTTTTGCATAAAATCTATCAGGTGGATTTTCTGAAAAGTTGTCTATTGATACATGGGGCAGGAAATTAATATCTTCAAAATCAATCGCTGAAGTAAAGTGAGTGTATCCGTCTTTCTCGGAAGTAGTTATTTCACCTTCCGGGAGAGAGTCAAAGATTTTATCAAAAAGAGGCTTGTCATTACCGATGGCAATTTCGCCTTTTTTGATATATTCTGTTTTTACGGCAATATCCACAATTCTTTTTCCGGAGAAATCACTATTGACTTCAGTGTATATGTCAAGGATTGTCTGATCGCAGGATGAAAGAAAAAGCATAATCAGGACAAGAATCAATAACATGAGGAAAAATTTAAATTTTAGCAAACCAGGCCTCATCATTATTAAAAGAGATTACTTAATTCTTTAAATTATAGTTTAAAAAATGAAATATAAAAATCAATATACCAGAATATGCGAAAATTATTAATTTTTTATATCTTTTTTATAAAAAAGAAAAAAATAAATTAAAATTAAAATGATATAATAAAAATTCAAGTTAATTAAAACAGAAAAATCTGTAAATTTTCTTTAAAGGTTGGCAATCAGCTTTATTATGGGATTAAGAAAAAATATTTGCAGGAAAGGTTTTCTTGTTGCAATTGAAGGAGTAGATTCAAGCGGGAAAGCCACACAGGCCGGAATTCTTTATGAAAACATGAAAAATGAAGGAAGAAAGGCTATGATGATAGAATTTCCTGACTATAAAAGCAATTCATCTGCACTTGTGAAGATGTATCTTAATGGTGATTTCGGTAAAAATCCGGAAGAGGTAAATCCTTATGCGGCATCAGTTTTTTTTGCAGCGGACAGATTTGCTTCATTTAATACTTCATGGAAAAAGCTTTACGAAGAAGGATATATTATAATCTGCGACCGGTATGTTACTTCCAATATGATCTATCAGGCAGCAAAGTTTGACGAAGAAAAAGATAGGGAAAATTATCTTGACTGGCTTACAGATCTGGAGTTTGAAAAATTAAGGTTGCCGGTTCCTGATATTGTAATTTTTTTAAATATCTCTCCACAGCATTGTTCGCATCTGATTAAAAACAGGATGAATAAAATCACGGGCAGGCGCGATAAAGACATTCATGAAAAAAATGAAGAATATATGGAAAAAACTTATGAAGCAGCTTTGCTTGTGGCAAAAAAATATAAATGGAAAATTCTTGAATGTGTTGAAAACGGACGTCTTATGTCTATTGAGAAAATAAGCAGTCTTATAAAAGAACTGGTAGACAAAAAGACAAATAGCATTACTTAAAGTTAAAGAAAGTGAAATATTTTGAATATTGCAAATGTTGAATTCCTGGAAGATGGCAACCGGGAAAATGTTTTAAATATAAAACTGCTGAATCGCAGCCTGAGGAAAAAAAATCTTTCACATGCCTTTCTTTTCAGCGGCAGTAATCCGGACGGACTTTTAAAAATAGCGCTTTTGTTTGCATGCGGTATTTTATGTAGAAATAACGGGTGTCTTGAATGCAGAGATTGCAAAAACATTCTTAATCTGAAGCATCCGGATCTT
Organism: Actinomycetota bacterium; assembly: GCA_012837825.1. Lineage (NCBI taxonomy): Bacteria > Bacillati > Actinomycetota > Actinomycetota bacterium. Next base: position 23,719 of record DUQM01000076.1, read on the forward strand.
TTTTTGCTGAAACCCTCCGGAACTTCATTAAGCGCTGAAGAATTCAGAAAAGATTTCGAACAGAAAATAAATAAAAAAGCTGTCAGCAGCACTCACAGAATTACAATAATACAGGAATGTGAAACCATGTCTGCAGGAATAGCAGACCGGTTTCTGAAGATACTGGAAGATCCGCCGGGCGAGGACCTGATTTTTATTCTGCTTTCAGAAAGTCCCGGGGCAATAAGAAAAACAATCAAATCCCGGTGCCAGATAATTAACTGGCATTTCAGTTCCGGCATTTCACTTGAATACAGTGCAAAACTTCTTGAAGCTGCATCAGTCACTGAAGAACTTTTAAGGAAAATCATTGCCGGGAAGGCAGATATAAAAGATGTTCTTGATTTCAGTGCAGGAATTGACGGCATGACGGACGGACTTTCTTCAGAGCTGAATGAGAAACATAAAAAGGAAATTAATCTTATTAAAAAAAGCGGAATGGATGAAGAATATGTCTCGAAACTCTTAAAAGATGCCGAAGAATCACAAAAAAGAGAAAAAAAGAAATTTTCAAATTTAATAATCGCACATATTTTTGATATAATTTCTGCTTATGTTGAGGATATAATGGCGACAATGTCCGGCTGCAGCGAACAGTTTCTGAATAGAAGTGATAATTATAAGGAAATCTACAGAAATTATTGCAGCAATACAGGATACAAAAAAATATCTCAATTTGATGATATTCAGAATAGAATTGCATTAAACAAAAAATCTTTGACAGAAAATATTAATTATGAAATAGCACTTGACAGGATTCTTTCAGAACTTGTCGTTGCATAAATATCAGAGAGGTGGTTTTATGGCTGCTATAGTAGGAACCATATTCAGAAAAAATGGAAATGTCTATTATCTTGATTCTTCGGACATTTTGCTTGCAGTGGGCGACAAAGCAATATGCAGGCTTGAAGAAGTAATTGAAATAGGTGAAATTGTAAGTGTCTCAAGCAGGATAAGTGAAGATATAGTGCCAAGCACTACAAAGAAAATCATAAGAAAAGCAACATATTACGACATGTCTGTTGATGAGCTTAATAAAGCCAAGGAAGCAGAAGGCTATAAGAAGTTTGAAGATCTTTCAAAAAAATACAATCTTCCCATGAAGCTTGTGGATGTCCATATTATATTCGATAAAAGTAAAATGATATTTTATTTTACTTCGGAAAAAAGAGTGGATTTCCGTGAAATGGTAAAAGAGCTTGCATCTTATTTTAAAATAAGAATAGAGCTTCGGCAGATAGGTGTAAGAGATGAGGCAAAAATTGTAGGAGGGCTTGGTCCCTGCGGGATGAATCTTTGCTGCAAAAGTTTTTTAACTGATTTTGAATCAATTTCAATTAAAATGGCAAAAGATCAAAATCTGCCGCTTAACCCCCTTAAAATTTCAGGAATATGCGGAAGACTTATGTGCTGCCTTAAATATGAATATGAAAGCTACAGGGATTTTGTTGACAATGCGCCTGAAAGAGGGACACCTGTAAAATGTAGCCATGGAAAAGGATTTATTTATGGATATGAGCCTTTAAAGTCGAATGTAATAGTAGAATTCGAAAATGAAACCAGGGCCAGCATGCCGTTGGAACAGATAGAGATAGATCCGGAAAGAAAAATGGAAGTTTTCCGGAATGAAACAGAGGAAACAGATATGCTGACAGATTCTTTTGAAGACAGTTATCCTGAGTAGAATCCCTGTGGAAAGTTGAATATTTCAGTCATATCCGCCGATGTAGCTCAACTGGCAGAGCAACTCATTCGTAATGAGTAGGTTACCGGTTCAATTCCGGTCATCGGCTCCAGAAATATTATTATTTTATTATTTGTTTTTTATTATTTAAATTATTTTTATTTTGAAAGAGGATACATTGCTTCTAAGCTGCTTGAGAGAAAGGTTTCTTAATGATGTTCTCATTCTTTTTCCTGAAATTACAGATCAGGAGAAAGCTGATTTTGAAAATATTATTGCTTCTATAAGGCTTGAGGAACCGAAGAATCGTGAATTCGGGGATCTTACAACTAATGCGGCAATGGTGCTGGCTTCAAAAGTCAGGAAAAAGCCGGCAGATCTGGCAGTCCTTATCAGAGATAATATCTTAAGCAAATATGAAGACATAAAAGAAATAAATATAGCAGGATCGGGATTTTTGAATATCAGGCTGAAGGACTCTTTTCTTATTGAAAAAATATTGGAAGTTTTTGAAAAGCACGAAAGCTATGGCAGCAATAACACAGCGCTGGGAACAAAAATACAGATCGAGTATGTAAGCTCCAATCCTACCGGAAATCTTCATATCGGTCATGGAAGATGGGGAGTTATGGGAGATATTCTTTCAAATATCTATTCTTTAAACGGATTTGATGTCTGCAGGGAATATTATGTAAATGATTATGGCACACAGGCAAAAATATTTGCAGAATGCGTCAGATCCGTCTATCTTGAAATGTTCGGGATAAAATACCCTTATCCTGAAGACGGATATCCCAGAGAAACGGTTTCAAAGGTAGCCGAAACCTTATTTGATGAATTTTCCGACAGTTTTATAAAAGACAGAAAAACCATGGAATTTGATGAGACTGCTTTTTCCGGAAATGCCATCCGAATAATGGTCTCCATGATATCAGATACACTGAAGTCTGTAGGTGTTGAGTTTGATGTCTGGTTTTTCGAAAGCTCCCTTTACGGAGAGGGTTCATTTGATGCAACACTTGATTTTCTCAGGGAAAGAGGCCTTATATATGAAAAGGAGGAAGCCCTCTGGTTTAAATCAACTGATTTCGGAGATGATAAAGACAGAGTGATAATAAGGAAAGACGGGAACCCTACTTATTTTGCTTCTGACATCATGTATCTTATAGATAAAAAAGAAAGGAAATTTGAATATCTTCTTTATATTCTTGGAGCTGATCATCATGGATATATTTCCAGGCTTAAGGCAATTGCAAGTTCAATCGGCATGGATAAGGATAAAGTCTCAATAATTATCGGCCAGCTGGTAAGAATAACTGAAGGCAGGGAAGTTCAGAAGATGTCAAGAAGAAAAGGCAGAGGTTTTACCCTTGATGATCTTGTGGCTGAAGTTGGAAGGGATGCTGTGAGGTATTTCTTTTCAATGAATTCTTTTGACACCCATCTTGATTTTGATATAAGTCTGGCAAAGAAAAAATCAAACCAGAATCCTGTATTTTATGTACAGTATGCTTTTGCAAGGATCGGAAGCATACTGCGGAAAACAAATGAAAGCAGGCCTGCAAACCTTGATCCGGATTTTATTTCCGGAATGGATGATTATGACTCACGGATTTTTAAAAAGTTTCTTTCACTGATTGAAAAAAATGATTTTAAAAACTCAAGCGAGCGTAATCTTGCCTGGACAATACTGCTGTTTCCGGATACCGTAAAGGATGCCTGCAGAAACAATGCGCCGTATTTTGTTAACCGGTATTTGTACAGGCTTGCCGGTGAATTTCATTATTTTTATAAACATAATAAGATAATAACCGGAGACAGGATAAACATAAAAAGATTATTGCTTGCCATGGCTGCAAAGATTGTCTTAAAGAAAGGTCTTGATATCCTTGGGGTGTCGGCACCTGACAGAATGTAAGTTTTTTTGAAAGGAATTTAAATGCTATTACCGTTTACTGTAAAAACAAATAATATAGATCATCTCGAAATTGATGGTATTGATTTTAAAAAACTTGTGGACAAGTATGGTACGCCCCTTTATATAGTTGATGTAAAAACAGTACAGAATCAGTGCAGGGAATATATTAAAAATTTTGCCAATGATATTTTTGAAACAGAAGTTATTTATGCATCCAAGGCTTTTAACTGCATAGCAATGTGTCAGCTTGTGAATTCGGAAGGGCTGAGTATTGATGTTTCCACCGGCGGTGAGCTCTTTATTGCATTAAAGAGCGGTTTTGACCCTTCAAAAATTTATTTCCACGGAAACAACAAATCAGAACAGGAGATAGAATTCGGAGTTAATGAAAAAGTAGGATGTTTTATTGTTGACAGTTTTGAAGAAATAGATGCCCTTGACAGGATTGCAGGCAGCCGGGGAATTGTCCAGAAAATAATGATAAGAATAACTCCCGGAATACATGCATCCACTCACGAATACATTCAGACAGGCAGGGAAAAGTCCAAATTCGGATTTAATGTAAATGGCGGTTCCGCGATGGAAGCCGTCAGAAAAATAATTACAAAGAAAAATCTGAAGCTTGCCGGGATCCATTCACATATCGGTTCCCAGATATTTAATATAGAACCATATGAAAAACTAATATCAGTGCAGCTGAAATTCATTTCCCAGGTAGTTAAAGAAACAGGCCTTGTCCTTGAAGAAATAAATATAGGCGGAGGCCTTGGTGTAAAATATCTTCAGGAGGACAGAGCTTCCTCGATTTCAGAACTTGCAGCGCTTGTAAAAGGTTCTGTAGAAAAATATTCTGAAAAATATAATGTCAGAATAAAAAAACTGATGCTTGAGCCGGGCAGGTCAATAGTTGGCAATGCAGGAATTGTTATATACAAAATAGGGGTAATAAAGAATATTCCCAAAATTCATAATTATATTTCTGTGGACGGAGGAATGAGCGACAATATCAGACCTGTTCTTTATGGTGCAAAATACAGTGTTTTTATTGCAGACAAAATGAGCATAACTGAGGAATCTAAAGATAGGAAAAACTGGAAAAAATATACTATTGTGGGAAAACACTGTGAAAGCGGCGATATTCTTGTTGAAGAAATTGTTCTGCCTGATCTTGAAACAAGTGATTATATTGCGATGGCAACAGCGGGAGCTTACTGCTATTCGATGTCAAGCAATTATAACGGCCAGCCCCGTCCTGCTGTGATTGCAGTCAGAGATGGAAAGGATATGGTCTGGATCGAGCGTGAAGACTATGAAGATTTAATTAAAAATCATAAGAAGTTGGTTTGAAATGAAAAATTCAGATGAAAATACAATAAATATCGGATTAATAGGCTTGGGATATGTAGGAACAGGAGTTTTCAGGCTTATTGAAAGCCAGAAAAACTATATCACACAGAAGACCGGCAAAGTTCTCAGAATTTTAAAAGTCGCTGAAAAAGATATTGCCGGGAAAGCGGCGCCCCTTATTAAAACCTACAGGGACAAGATTACTTTTACTGATAATGCTGATGAAATAATAAATGACAGGGAAATAGATATAGTGGTTGAGCTTGTGGGAGGGATAGAACCTGCCTGCGATTATGTTATAAGATCCCTGAATAAGGGAAAGTATGTTGTTACGGCAAACAAAGACCTTATTGCGAACAGAGGCGAGAGCCTTTTTAAAGCTGCAGAGGAAAATAATGTGGATATTTTATTTGAAGCCAGTGTCGGCGGAGGGATTCCCATAATCGGTCCTATGAAAACATCGCTTGCTGCCAATAATATCAACAAGATTGTCGGAATTGTTAATGGTACCACAAATTATATTCTCACGAGAATGCGGAAAGATGAATTAAGTTTTGAGGATGCCCTGAAAATTGCACAGGAACTTGGTTTTGCGGAAAAGGTCAATCCATCAGCCGATATTGAAGGTAGCGATGCGGCATGTAAGCTGGCAATTCTTTCTTCGATAGCATTTAATTCAAGAGTTACATTCAAAGATGTTTACAAAGAAGGAATAAAGATGGTAACTCTTGATGATATCAGATTTGCAGACGATCTCGGGTACACAATAAAACTGCTGGCAATCGGCAGCAATGAAGAAAATTCTGTATGCGTAAGAGTTCATCCGGCTCTTGTTCCAAAAGATCATATACTGTCTTCCATAAATTATGCGAACAATGCTGTTTGCCTTTATGGCAATTTTGTAGGAGAAGTGATGAGCTACGGGCTTGGCGCAGGAGACAGGCCTACCGCAAGTTCCGTTGTAGGGGATGTGATCCAGGTGGCAAAAAATCTTGACCGGCACAGGAAAAAACCGGTATTCGGATGCACGTGTTTTATTCACAAGGAAATAAAACCTATTGAAGAAATAGATAATAAATTCTATGCACTTGTGGAAGTAAAGGATCAGCCGGGTGTTCTTGCAAAGATTGCTTCTGTCTTTGGGAAAAATAATGTATCAATCGAGTCAATGATACAGAAGCAGACGACCGAAAGCGGCTCCGCCCGGATTGTGTTTATAACTCACAGAGTTCTTAACAAGAATATGAATAAGTCAGTCAGGGAAATTTCAAAACTTGACGTGGTAAGTAAAGTTCTGAATATTATAAGAGTAGAAGATCTTGACTGAGATTTAATTGTTTTTAAAACCGGCCGGAAGAAGCTTTACGGGAAAAAGGTTTATTAAAAATAATTTATAGATTAATAACGGATAAAAGAAATTTGTATGGAAAAGGGAATATAAAATGACAGTTAGCTTTGAAGGAATAATTGAAAGATATCGCAGTTTTCTTCCTGTTGATGAAAGTACCCCGATAGTCAGCTTAAATGAAGGGTTCACTCCTTTGATCAGGTCTGTATTTTTTTCGGAAAAATATAATGCTGACATATATTTCAAGTTTGAAGGGCTTAATCCAACCGGTTCTTTCAAAGACCGCGGGATGACAATGGCTATAAGTAAAGCGAAGGAAGCCGGTGCAAAGGCTGTCATGTGTGCTTCCACCGGCAATACCTCTGCTTCTGCTGCAGCTTATGCAAGGCGAGGGAAAATGAGATGCATCGTGATTATTCCGGAAGGAAAAATAGCTCTCGGCAAGCTTGCCCAGGCAATGATGCATGGAGCAGAAGTTCTTGCAATAGAAGGAAATTTTGATGATGCTCTTGATGTTGTAAAATATATGACTTCAAATTTTGACATAGCTCTTGTCAATTCCATTAATCCTTACAGAATAGAGGGGCAGAAAACTGCGGCTTTTGAGATATGTGACTGGCTTGGAGATGCGCCGGACCATGTATTTATCCCTGTTGGAAATGCGGGAAATATTACTTCCTACTGGAAAGGTTTCAGGGAATACAGACAGAAAGGTTTTTCCAAAAAACTGCCGTCAATGATAGGGTTTCAGGCTGAAGGGGCTGCTCCGATAGTCAGAAAACATATAATTGAAAAACCGGAGACGATTGCAACAGCAATTCGCATAGGTAATCCGGCAAGATGGAAGGAAGCAGAAAACGCAGCATCAGAGTCCGGAGGATTCATAGATATGGTTACTGACAGCCGGATACTTGATGCTTACAAGGCCCTTGCGCTAAATGAAGGGATTTTCTGTGAGCCTGCATCAGCTGCCTGTGTTGCAGGTCTTGTCAGGACTGCAGAAAAGAATATGGATTTTATTTCAAAAAAACAGATTGTCTGCATACTGACAGGCCATGGTCTTAAAGATCCTGATACTGCAATCTCAAGTTCGGATGAAATAATCAGGGTTAAAAAAGATTATAATCAGATAAAAGAAATACTTGGATTATGAACGAAAATAAAATGATTATAAGAGTAAGGACTTTTGCGACTGTAGCGAATCTGGGTCCTGGTTTTGACTGTGCCGGTATGGCTCTTGATCTTTATAATGATCATGAAGTTTACGAAAATCAGGATGGGAAAGACTGTGTTTTTATAGAAGGAAACGACAGACACAGGATAGCAACTGACGGAAATAATCTGATTTGCAGGACAATCCGGAAAACATATGAAATAAAAACCGGGAAAAAATTTGAAGATTTAAAAAAGAATTTCAGGATAATTACCCATATCGGAGTTCCGGTGGAAAGAGGGCTTGGCAGCAGCTCGACTGCCGTAGTGGCAGGGCTTCTGATTGCTGACAGGGTTTTTGGTTTCGGCATGACCCGGAAGGAGCTTTTAAATGCCGGCCTGGAAATAGAGTCACACCCGGACAATATTGCTCCATGTATATCGGGAGGGCTTGTAGTCTGTTACAGGGACAGGAATAATGAGATAGGTTTTAAGAAAATCAGGACAGGTAATAATTTTAAAATATTATTAATCATTCCGGATTATAAAGTAAACACCAATGAAGCCAGGAAACTGGTTCCTGATTCTTTCCCCAGGGAAGATGTTATAGCAAATATTTCAAATTTTGCATTACTGATAAATAGTTTTGCATCAGGTGATTTTACAGATGCTTCAGATTTTATAAATGACAGAATCCATCAGCCTTACAGAAAGGCAGTATATCCTGATTCAATATCGCTTGTGGAAGAATTAAATGAGACAGCAGGTCTTCCGGCTGCAATAGGCGGTTCCGGTCCTACCGTCTTTGCAATAATTCCGGAAAACAAAATGAAAGAAGCAAATATATATGTTGAAGAAACGCTGAAGAAAAAATATCCGGAATTTGATTATATATTTACTTCCATCAGCAGCAAAGGCAGCTATTGCTACTGAATCGGTTATAATAAATCATTATATAAAAAATTTCTGATTAAGAAAGAATGGAATACATACTTGGAGTTGACGGCGGCGGAACAAAAACCCTGGCTGCGGCAGCAGATATGGATGGCAGGATAGTTGCCGAGACTGAATTTGGTTCCTCGAATTTTAAAAGTTCCGGTTTTGAAAAGGCAAGAGAAAACTATACGGCAGGGATCCTTAAGTTAGCCGCAAAATTAAGAAAATCTTTTAAAGATAAAACCCCTTTTTTCAAAAGTGCCTGTATCGGACTGGCTGGTTTAAATACCGCTTATGATCGGAAAATGTTCAATGAGCTTGTATTAAATGATGACTTAAAGCTGATTCTTGACATTGAAAATACAATACTTGTAAATGATACAGTTATAGGTCTGGCAGCAGGCTCAATGAAAAAGAACAGAGTCATAATCATCGCAGGTACAGGTTCCAACTGTTACGGAATCAATGCAGAAGGAGGGCAGGCAAAAGCAAATGGGTGGGACCATATACTTGGAGATGAAGGAAGCGGTTTTTCAATGGGGATCCATACCCTGAGGGCGATTATGAGAGCTTATGACGGCAGAGGTCCGGAAACTCTGCTTATGGAAAATGTTTTTGAATATTTAAAAATAAAAGACATTGATGAGCTTAATATGTGGACATATGACACAGAATTCTCAAAAGATCGTTTTGCTTCATTATCTCTGGTTCTCTGCAATACTGCTGAGATGGGAGACAAGGTTGCAATTAAAATTTTAAAAAAAGAAGCTCATGAAGCGATACTTAATGTTAAAACTGTTGTTAGCAAACTTAAGCTTGAAAATAAGGATTTCGATCTGGTTTTTGTAGGAAAAAACTTCAGATGTAAAAAATATTTTACTGATATTATTTTGAAAAAATTAAAAAAGGATTTTCCCTTAATTAATTTTTTACCGCTTATAAACAGGCCGGTTGAGGGGGCAGTACGGCTGGCGGCAGAAATATAAAAAATAGCGGAAGATCTTAAAAAAATGAAATAGAAATGAGATTATTCACAGGTGTTGGTACAGGAGCTGTCAGAGATATATTGAATTTAAAAAATTGATTTTTGATATTTAAGAATGATACAGCTTATATGCTTTAATTATCTGCTTTTTATATTTATGTCAATCAAAGAAAAGACAGCAAATTATACGTCTCCATGGATACTATTTACAAAAAAGAAACAGTGTGATAGCATACTTTCACCTGATTTCTAAAAGAGTCAGGAAGAAAGTTGCTCTTTAAAATAAAAACAATAAAGTCGTTGAACAGGAATAGTAAGCATTGGGCGGCAAAGAGAGAGTCACTGGTGGTGGGAATGTGACTGCAGGGCCGGTGTCTGAATGGGCCTGGGAGATGCCTGGTAGAACTCCGGAAATCTACTTGGGGTGATTGAACAGGAAAGTAGACCAGGACGGTTTCCTCCGTTATCAAGGGATAGGGTATGCAGGTACCTGAAAAGAGCACTGTTTTAATAGTTTTCATTGAAATTTTTTTGTAAGTAACAGATTGCAGAATTATTAAGCAGTGAAGTAGAGTGGCACCGCGGGAAGTATAACCTCTCGTCTCTACATTTTCAATTGTTTCAGGCTGTTTTCTATAAATGGCCGGACTCGGACAATTGAAATCATTGTAGAATGAAAGAGGTTTTTTATTTCCGGGTGTTTTTCTTTTTTTTGGACAAAGATAAATCAGGCAAAAAAATCTGTAATTAAGGCCCGGCCTCTTTCAGAGTATTTTTAAAAAATTTTATGAAAGGACAAAAATGGAAGACAAAACAAAAAAATATATATTGCCTGAAAGTGAAATACCTTCAAAATGGTATAATATCAATCCTGATCTGCCAAAACCTCTGGCTCCGCCCTGTAATCCTCAGACCGGCAAGCCTCTCACTCCTGAAGAGCTGGAAGTAATATTTCCAAGAAGCATAATAGAACAGGAAGTAAGCATGCAGAACTACATTGATATTCCTGCTGAACTGATTGATATTTACAGAATGTGGAGACCCACTCCTCTTGTTCGGGCTGAAAGACTCGAGCGCATGATTGATACACCTGCAAAAATATTTTTTAAGAACGAATCGGCAAGTCCGGCCGGAAGTCACAAACCCAATACTGCTGTTGCTCAGGCTTATTATAATAAAAAAGACGGTACCGGCAGGCTTACAACAGAGACAGGTGCAGGCCAGTGGGGCTGCGCCCTTAGTTTTGCCGGGGCACTTATAGGGATACCTGTAACTGTTTATATGGTAAAAGTAAGCTATGAGCAGAAACCTTATAGAAAAATTATGATGCATGCATATGGCGGAAAAGTCTATGCATCACCCTCAAAACTGACTGATGCAGGAAGGGCAATGCTTGCCCTGGATCCTGATTGTCCGGGAAGCCTTGGCCTTGCAATAAGTGAAGCTGTTGAGGAAGCAGTAAAAAGCGGAGGAGAAGCGAAGTATAGCCTGGGAAGCGTGTTAAATCATGTAATTCTGCATCAGACAATAGTTGGTCTTGAAACCAAAGATCAGTTTAAAAAAATGGGGATAACCCCCGATGTCCTTATAGCATGCGTCGGAGGAGGAAGCAATTTTGGCGGTTTTGTATTCCCGTTTATACCTGACAAACTGAAAGGCAAAGATATTAGAATGATTGCAGTAGAGCCTACATCCTGCCCGACTCTTACAAAAGGGGAATTTACTTTTGATTACGGAGATACAAGCAAGATGGCACCCATAGTCCAGATGTATACTCTGGGACATGATTTTATGCCGCCATCTATTCATGCAGGCGGTCTGAGATATCATGGAATGGCTCCCCAGGTAAGTATGCTTTATCATGAAGGACTTATTGAGGCTGTGGCATATCCCCAGAATCCATGTTTTGAGGCTGCAATGATGTTTGCAAAAGCGGAAGGGATAATACCTGCCCCTGAATCCAGCCATGCCATAAAGTGTGCAATAGACGAAGCATTAAAGTGCAGAAAGACAGGAGAGAAAAAAGTAATTGCCTTTAATCTGAGTGGCCATGGCCATTTTGATATGACTGCATATGAAAAATATATGGAAGGTAAACTGGCTGATTATGAATATCCGAAAGAGTTTGTAAAGGAATCCCTGAAAAAACTTCCAAAGGTAGAGATATAGAGTCCTGTTTGTTTTTTTATATAAATGTAAAAAACAATATGGATTTTCCAAACGGAGCAGGTTTGAATCTGCTCCGTTTTTTATAAAATATATTCCGGGTTTCCCAAAATATCCGATAATACCCAACAGAATGAAGAATATAAAGATGAGAATATAAAGATGATATGCCGGAAGATATCTCTTTTGTTCCGGCGCTAAATTTCATTGCAGTGCATGTAGCATCCGGGACTTTGATTTTGTGGTCGGAGCTTACCGTGCTTCTTTTTGTCTTAATTTCCGTTCCGACAATAATATTTTTTTATTGTGATATAAAAAATATGATAAAAATGACATTAGAACTCAAGCGGAAAATGACCAGATAGCTGAAGATGCAGAAAAAGCAAAAAAGACGGACAGATTCTGTCTGTGCAGAAAAACAAATAAAAACAGTAAAAAATTGAAAAAGGAAGAGTTTGAATGATTGAAAAAGTTATAGGCTTAATGATCTCTTATTTTGAAAAAGACAGAAAAATGATAAACCATACTTTAAAAGTCTATGGATTTGCCAGCACTATAGGCAGGCTGGAAAAACTTCCTGAAGAAAAGCAGATGACACTTGAACTTGCTTCCATACTTCACGATATAGGCATTAAAATATCTCGTGAAAAATATAATTCCTCTGATGCAAAATATCAGGAAAAAGAAGGACCGCCCATAGTCAGAAATATGCTTGAATCTCTGGGATTCAGCAAAGAGATAACAGACAGGGTATCTTTTATAGTAGGCAGTCATCATAGTTATGAAAAAATTGATGATCTGGATTTCCGCATAGTTGTTGAAGCGGATTTTCTTGTAAACCTTGATGAAGGTTTTGTGCCTATGAGTGATTTTGACTTTATTAGAGGGACTTATTTTAAAACAGAATCTTCAATAAAGATGCTTTATTCCATGTATAAAGAATAAAACCATTGATTTCCCCGCCAAGACGAGAGAAGCGATTGGGGAATTATTTCTGCAAACTATGCAGGAATAGGCAGGCTGGACCGGCGCTAAATTTCATTGCGGTGCATGTAGCGTCCGGGACTTTGATTTTATGGCCAGAGCCTACCATGCTTCTTTTTGCCTTAATTTCCGTTCCGACAATGATATTTTTTTATCGTGATATAAAAAATATGATAAAAAATAAAATAACTTGATTTTTTTTAAATTTAGTATTTAATATCACTTAAAGTGCTATTTTTTAGTGAAAATTAATATTGTAGGGTGATTTCTTCATTTTTGAAGCATTCCATTTTATTTAATTCTTAATCTTAATCTTTGAAACAAGAATTTTAATTTTTTTTATATAAATCCATAAAAGTAAAATAGATTTATCTGACTGAAAGGGGTAATTTTTCGTGGAAAGTGAAAATAATACGGATAACCGGCAGATTCTTGAATCCAAGACTCTTGCTGATTTACAGGTAATAGCAAAGAATTTTGGTGTTACTTCCGTAACAAAATATAAAAAGTCTGATTTAATCAATAAGATCATCGAAATTACCAGTCCACCGGCTGTTAATGTATCTGTCGGGGCATCACCTGAAAAAACCATAACCATACAGGAGCCTGTGAAAAAAGAAAGCGATCCGAAAATTTCAGAAAGTCAGGAAGATTTAATATTATCTGAAGAAAAACAGCAGAAAGAACCGGTAAAAGAAAAAATTACTGAGGTTAAAAAAGAGGTTGCAGAAAAATTTGAAGATACGGAAGGGGAAGAAGCCGAAAAGGCGGTTGTAGCTGAGGAGAAAACTGAACCGGGAAAAGCAAAAAAACCGTTTGTTGAAAAAGAAGTATATGAAGAAAAAATGAAAGGAATTCTGGATATACTTACAGACGGATACGGGTTTTTAAGGACTTCCGGTTACCTTCCCGGCGCAAATGATATATATGTTTCACAGTCTCAGATCAGGAAATTTCATTTAAGACAGGGAAATGAAGTATTTGGTGTTGTAAGGCCTCCGAAAGAAAATGAAAAATATAATGCTCTTTTAAGAATAGAAAAAGTAGATGGTTCTGAACCTGATGCAATGAGAAGAAGGGTTCCTTTTGAGGCTTTGACTCCTTTATATCCAATGCAGAGATTAAGGCTTGAAACCATTCATGGGGGTATTACTCCCAGAGTCATAGATCTTGTTGCTCCTATTGGAAAAGGCCAGAGAGGACTGATAGTTTCTCCCCCTAAAGCCGGTAAGACAACTATTCTGAAAGAACTTGCAAACAGTATAGCTACAAATAATCCCGAAGTAATAATAATGGTTCTTCTTGTGGATGAAAGGCCCGAAGAAGTAACAGATATGGAAAGATCGGTCAAAGGCTATGTAATCAGTTCAACATTTGACATGCCTTCAGAAAATCATATACAGGTATCAGAGCTTGTGATGGAAAGGGCCAAAAGACTTGTTGAGCAGGGAAAAGACGTACTTATTCTTCTGGACAGCATAACAAGGCTTGCCAGGGCTTATAACCTTTCAACTCCTGCGAGCGGCAGGGTGCTTTCAGGCGGTGTGGATTCCACTGCTTTATTCCCGCCCAAAAGATTTTTCGGTGCGGCAAGGAATATTGAAAACGGCGGAAGTCTTACAATACTTGCGACTGCTCTTATAGATACCGGAAGCAGGATGGACGAAGTCATATTTGAGGAATTCAAGGGAACCGGAAATATGGAAATCAACCTGGATAGAAAGCTTGCAGACAAGAGGATTTTTCCGGCAATTGACATTACCCGTTCAGGAACCAGAAAAGAAGAATTGCTTATGAGCGAGGATGAAGCCAACCTGGTCTGGAGGCTAAGAAGGATTCTGTATGACAAGGAACCTGAAATAGCAATTGAGCAGCTGATAGACTATATAAGAAAAACAAAGACAAACAGGGATTTCCTCAATATTATAAAAAACACTTTCAAGAGTGAAGAATCTCCATTCAATTCAAGAACCCTTTGATTTGTCTGGTTTTTATGATAGTATATTTTGCTTAATAATTTTGTTGCAGCAACGACCTGCAGCCTGATTTTTTAATTTTCATGAAAAATATTTTAATAGAGAGGTAAATTTTTAATGAAACAAGAAGGTCATCCGGAATATTTTGATTGTGTTGTAACATGCTCATGCGGCAATACCTGGACAACAAAGTCAACCAAAAAAGAATTAAAGCTTGACATATGTTCAGCCTGTCATCCTTTTTATACCGGAAAGCAAAAACTTATTGATAGTGGCGGAAGAGT